>JAIRRR010000081.1 GCA_031255875.1 Treponema sp. | reverse complement strand
CGATTCGGCGCGTAATGGAGGCTGCTGTGAAGATGGTGATGTACGGCTGCGGCAATATCGGGCGGGGGTTTGTCGGCGCTCTTTTTGCCTTGTCCGGCTACGAGGTTACCTTTATCGACATTGCCGACGCCCTGGTGGAACGGCTGCACCTGGAACGCCGGTACCCGGTCCGCCTGGTTTCGGACAGCGGTTTCGAGGACATTGAAATAAGCGGGGTGGACGCGGTTAGCGGCAGGGACGCGGAGCGGGCGGCGGGCCTGATAGCGGAGGCCGATATAATGGCCACGGCGGTCGGGGCTAACGCGCTTAAATTCATCGCGCCTGTTATTGCAGCGGGCATTAGGAAACGCTTTGCCCCGGGCGGGAAACCCGGGAGGCCCTTGAACATTATTATCTGCGAAAATCTGATGGACGCCGACGCTGTCCTTGGGGGGATGATTAGGGAAAACCTGCCGCAGGAAGCGCGTGAAAAATTCGACCGGGATGTCGGGCTTGTGGAGGCGTCTATTGGCCGCATGGTGCCGGTACAGACGCCCGAAATGCAGGCGGGCAACCCCCTGCGGGTCTGCGCCGAGCGCTACGGGTTCCTTCCGGTGGACCGGGACGCGTTCAGGGGCGGTATTCCGGATGTAAAGGGCATGGTGCCTTTTTCGCCCTTTGGCTTTTATATCAGGCGGAAGCTCTACGTCCACAATATGGGCCATGCGGTCTGCGCCTATCTGGGCGGTTTCGCGGGCTTTGAGTATATCTGGGCGGCGGCCGGCAATCCCGATATTAGGCTTGTGGCGCAGAACGCCATGCTGGAAAGCGCCCTGGCTCTGGGCGCCCGCTACCAGGTTCCTGTCAGGGGGATCATCGACCATATCGACGATCTTCTGCTGCGTTTTTCCAACACCGCCCTGGGGGATACCTGCAGGCGGGTGGGCGCGGACCCTGTCCGCAAGCTCTCCCCCTCCGACCGGCTTGCCGGGGCGGCCTCTTTCTGCCTGGAGCAGGGGGTATGCCCTGCCTATATCGCCGCAGGCGCGGCCGGGGCCGTGTACCAGTATCTCAGGGAGAGCGGCAAAGGCCAGGGCGCGGGGAATGCCGCCGCCGCGCTGGAAAGCGTATCGGCCCTGGAGCCCGGCGGCAGGCTGCAAAGGGCTATTTTGGAAATTTACGGGGTTTTCCTGAAAGGCGGGAGCCCTGCGGACATACGCGGGGCTGCGGAATTGCTACGCGCCGAAGAAAACCGGGATGTGGTGTGACGCATGAATTACTTTGAACTTCCTGTTTACAAACACAAGGACCTGATCCTTGACGCGCTGGCCGGGCACCAGGCGGTGGTGGTGGAAAGCCCTACGGGTTCGGGAAAGACCACCCAGCTGCCGGTTATCCTCCACGACGCGGGTTACTCCGCGAACGGCATCATCGGCGTGACCCAGCCCCGCCGCATCGCCGCAGTTTCGGTAAGCGAGTTTATCGCCCGGCAGACCGGGACCGCTATCCCCGGGCTTGCCGGTTACAAGATGCGATTCGAGGACAAGACCGCGCCGTCCACCAGGATCAAGATTATGACCGACGGGATTCTCCTACAGGAGATGAAGCTGGACCCCTGGCTTTCAAAGTACTCGCTCCTGGTCGTGGACGAGGCGCACGAGCGGAGCCTTAACATCGATTTTATCCTTGGGCTTTTGAAGCGGGTTCTGGAATCCCGGCGCGATTTCAAGGTGATAGTCTCCTCGGCTACGATTAACGCCCAGGTCTTTTCCGAATACTTCGGCGAATGCCCGGTGGTAAAGATCGATGCGGTTACTTACCCGGTAACCCTGATCTACGATCCGCCGGTCCGGGCGGAAGGCGGCCTTGCCGAGGAAGCGCTGCTTAACAAGATAGAGCTTATTACGGAACGGATCGTAAACGAGGGGCGGGAGGGCGATATACTCATCTTCCTCCCCGGCGAAAAGATGATCAAGAACTGCATGGGACGCCTGGCCTTCGGGCAGACGGGGAGCTGCCTCCACCTGGTGCCGCTGTACGGCAGGCTCGGCAAGGAAGAGCAGGAGCGGGTTTTCGACAAGGCGCCGCCCGGCAAGATAAAGGCGGTTATTGCCACGAACATCGCCGAAACTTCGGTTACGATAGACGGGATTACCACGGTGATCGATTCGGGGCTTTCCAAACTGAACTACTACAACCCCAAGACTTTTACCTCGAGCCTGGTGGAGGGGCCGGTGTCGAAGGCCTCGGCGAACCAGCGGAAGGGCCGGGCCGGGCGCACCCGGGAGGGAAGCTGCTACCGGCTCTATACCCGCAAGGACTTTGAGAACCGGCCGCTCTTTACCACCGAGGAAATTTTCCGCACGGATCTGTCGGAAGTGGTGCTGCGCATGGCGGATCTGGGCATTACCGCGTTCGAGGAATTCGATTTTATCTCGCCTCCGGGCCGGGACGGCATCATCGCCGCCATTGAAACGCTCAACCTGCTCGGCGCGCTGGAAAAGGACCGCAGCCTTTCCGGCATCGGCAGGATGATGACCGAATTCCCCCTGCCGCCCCGCCAGTCCCGGATAATCGTGGAGGCGATACTGCGCTATCCCGAAGTTACGGAGGAAACCATAATCGCCGCAGCGTTCCTGTCCACCCAGAGTCCGTACGTGCTCCCGCCCGGCGAGGAAATGGACGCGCGCCGCGCCCACCACGGTTTCCGCGATCCTGCCGGGGATTTTGTGTCCTACCTGAAACTCTACCGCGCCTACGCCGCCGCGCCGGCAAAAGGCAAATTCTGCGCGAAAAACTACCTGGACGAAAAGGCCATGGCGGAGATCGTGAACGTCGGCGCCCAGCTTGGGGAGATTGTTTCCGGCATGGGCATCCCGCTGCTGTCGGGCGGCACGGAAGACGATTACCTTTCCTGCGTCGCCGCCGGGCTTATCCAGTTTGTCTGCGTCAGGGAAGGCCGGGAACTCTACCGGAGCCTTACTGCGGACCGCATCCTGATACACCCCGGTTCGGTTATGTTCAGGGAGAACCCCCAGTACATCGTGGCCGGGGAAATTATCCGCACTACAAGGATGTACGCCATGTCGGTGTCCCCCCTTTCCAGGCAGGTTCTGGAAAAGCTCAGCCCGGAGCTCTTCGCCGCCCTGGGCGGCAGGGCTGCGCCGGGGGAGGCTCGGCCGAAAAAGGCACGGGACTTTACGAACACGGTAAAGATAGGCAGCGAGGTTTTCGAGATTGAAACCTTTAAGGGCAAAAAAACAGTGGTGTTGCCCTGGGAGCGGCTTGCCCGGGTCAAGGGCAGCATACCCGCCGACCTGTCCATCTACAAGGGCCTGCGGGGGATTATCACGGTAAGCGGCAGGTACACCCTGCTTGCGGAAGAAAAACTGACGCTTATCCTGAAGCTTGTCCCCGCGCTGGCCGTTGACGGCGCCCTGAACCGGGCCTGGCCCCGCAAGGCCAGTTTCAGGGTTGCGGAAAACCTGCCGGCCCTGCTTGAGTCCCTGCCGCTGCTCGCCACTCCGGCCGCTTGGAAGCTGAACGCCCGGGGCGCTTCCGGCAAAGGCGCTTCCGGCAAAAACGGCCCGGCAAAAGGCGATTCCTCCGGAGGCGCGGACAGGAAAGAGCTGGGTTTTATCGGCCTCTTTACCAACGGCGCGGGCAGCTACTGGTTCAAGTGTTCCCGGGGCTTCCACACCAGCCTGGGGGAAAGCCTCGCCTCCCTGGAAACGCTGATAGACGAGCTGGGGGAAGATGTCGATGTATCATCCAAGCATCTGGTGAACCATGCCTACCGCCGTCTCTCGGACCTTCTGGGCTAACGGGCCTTTCCTTGCGCTCCGGCCCCGCGCGGCGCTAAAATTAAACCCAGGAGGATACTTATGGCGAAAAAAGCTGTTGTTTTTTTGGCGGACGGGTTTGAGGAAGTGGAGGCGGTTACGCCCATCGACTATCTGCGCCGGGCCGGGGTGGAGCTTACGACGGTTTCCATAAGCGGGAACAGGACCGTTACCGGCTCCCACAAACTGCCGGTTACCGCGGACAGGATCCTGGCGGAAACCGGCGGGACCTACGACGCGCTGCTGCTCCCCGGCGGCGGCCCGGGCGCGGAAAACCTGGCCGCCTGCGCGGAACTGGGCGAGCGGCTCAGGGAACAGGCCGCGTCGGGCCGTATCGTGGCGGCTATCTGCGCCTCCCCGGCGGTGGTGCTCGCCCCGCTCGGCCTTATCGCGGGCAGGCGTTTTACCTGCTACCCCGGCATGGAAAAGGGGGTAAGCGGCGGCAAATGGTCTGACGAGCGGGTGGTTGTAGACGGAAACATCGTGACCAGCCGGGGCGCCGGTACCGCTGCGGAATGGGCGATAGCGGTCATCGGCCTCCTTTTAAGCCCCGCCGAAGGGGAAAAACTGGCCAGGGCGGTCGTGCTGCGCTGACCCGGCGCTCTTGTCCGCGCCGGCTTTCCCGTATCTGCCGGCGGCCTCTTCTCGGAATCCCCTGGGTTCCGCCGGCGCGGCCCGGGCCTCCTCGAAATTCGGGTTTGCCCGCGGTTCGTTCTCCGGCCCGGATTTTCTTATCTGGGCTTGGCGATGTATTTTTCCAGTTCCGGCTTCTTCCTGAGTTCCTCCGCCAGCCCTTCGGCGCGGCCCTTGTTCACGTAATCCTTCTTCTGGAAGGAATAGCTGAATTTGGTGTGCACGTCGTAGGTCCCGGCCATGAGCGCGTAGGCGTCTTCGGTCATCACGAGCTCTTCGTCGGTGGGGATGATATAGATCGGTATTTTCGAGCCGGGCTTGCTGATGACGGACTCGGTGTTCCGGGTGCAGGCGGTTTTATTCGCGTCCGGATCGTAGGCTATGCCGATGCCTTCAAGGCCGTCCAGTATCTTCTCCCGTATGAACCAGGCGAATTCCCCCACCCCGGCGGTAAATACCAGGGCGTCAACCCGGCCCAGCACGGCCTGGTACGCCCCTATGTACTTCTTGACCCGGTGGGCCTCCATGTCCTGCGCGAGGAGGGAGCGCTTGTCGCCGTCGAGCTTGGCTTTCTGGATATCCCGGCGGTCGGTGTATTTGCCGGTAATGCCCAAAAGGCCGGATTTTTTGTTCAGGGCGTTTTCCATGTCGGCGGCGCTCATGCCGGTCTTGCGCATCACATAGAAGGGCATGGCCGGGTCCGTGTCGCCCGAGCGGGTCCCCATGACCAGGCCTTCGAGCGGGGTGACGCCCATGGAGGTGTCGAAGGAGCAGCCGTCCTTAACCGCGTTTACCGAGGAGCCGTTCCCCAGGTGGCAGATGATCAGGTTGGTTTGGAAGGGGTCCTTGCCCAGAAGTACTGCGGCGCGTTTCGCGGTATAAAGAAAACTTGTCCCGTGGAAACCGTAGCGCCGCGCCGAATATTTCTCGTACCACTCGTAGGGCACGGCGTAGAGGAAAGACTCAGGCGGCATGGTCTGGTGCCAGGCGGTATCCATGACGGCGCAGTGGGGTACTTTGGGGAGCACCTTCTTGGCTGCCTCTATGCCCATGATATTCGCCGGATTGTGGAGGGGCCCCAGGTCCTTGACTTCCTCCAGGGTAGCCATGACCGCGTCGTCCACGATCACGCTCTTGGTGAACTTGTCGCCCCCGTGGACCACCCGGTGCCCCACGGCTTTGATCAGGCCCATGTCGCCGATAACGCCGGTTTTGCTGTCCGTCAGCGTCCTGATGATAAGGTCCACCGCGTCGGTGTGGCTGGGGCAGTCGTGCTCGATGGTGATCTCCTCCCTGCCTTTTACCTTGTGGTTGATAAAGGAACCCCCGATCGTGACCTTTTCCACAATCCCTACCGCCAGAATATCTTTGGCGTCCCAATCGTAAACCTGGTACTTCGCGGACGATGAGCCGCAGTTGAGTGTTAAAATTACCATGTAAATCCTCGCTAATTGTTTTGGGCGGCCCCGGAAACCGGAGTCCGAATGTCTCCCTAAGTGTAG
>JAIRRR010000057.1 GCA_031255875.1 Treponema sp. | reverse complement strand
CCTTCGGCGGCGTCCCTTTTGGAGAGCGGGCTTCTGGAAGGCCGGAAGGGCAGCCTGATACCCCGTTCCCTGGTTAAAACCAAAGGCGAAGACAACAAGACCGTCTATTACGGCGGCATTTTTTTCGAATAGGCCGCGCCGGCGTCCGGAGGGGAGGCGGCCCCGGATCGGCTGCCCAAAGGCGCCCGCGCCTTGCGCGTATTCTCCTGCGTTCTGTTGAATCAAGGCGGAAGATGTATTAAGATTGATATAGTATTCACAATCCGGAAACCGAAAATACCAGGGGGTTATACCGATGAGTTCTTTCGAGCCCAAGGCTTTAAGCGATTTTGCCCGCTACTACGGGTTTCACTATGATATCAGCGATCCCGCTGTCCTGGTACGGGACGTGCTTGCCGACATGGACCGGGGCCTGAAGGGGCAGAAATCCGTCCTGCCCATGATCCCCTCCTACATCAGCCCGGCGGCGGAGATGCCTCCCGGAAAGCAGGTTATCGCCCTGGACGCGGGCGGCACCAACCTGCGGGCCTCCCTGGTGCAGTTCGACGGGGACGGGAAAACCGTAACCGAGGGGACCAACAAGATACCGATGCCGGGCACCCAGGGCAGGGTCAGCGCGGAACAGTTTTTCAACCAAATCGCCGACCTTACCGTCCCCCTGTTTGAAAGGGCGAAAAAAATAGAGGGGATAGGGTTCTGTTTCTCCTATCCCATGGAGATTACCAAAGAATCCGACGGGATACCCTTGCAGTTCAGCAAGGAAGTCGACGCGCGGGAGGTGATCGGCAAAAAAATCGGGGAGGGCCTTAAAGACGCGCTGTCGCGCCGGGGGATCAGAGCCCCGGAGAGGATGGTGCTGCTCAACGACACAGTTTCCACGCTTCTTTCCGGGCTGGTCCTTATCCCGGCGGACGGCGGGACCCGCGAGGGGGAGGACCGGTACGGCGTGGAGGCCGGCCCCGTGATCGGCCTGATCCTGGGGACCGGGTTCAACACCGCCTACCCGGAAAAGAGCATCCCGAAAATCGGTTTTGAATCCGAGGCGAATCCCCAGATTGTGGTCTGCGAAACCGGGAACTTTAACCCCCGTTACCTGGGCCCCCTGGACCGGGAATACGACGCGACCACGAAAAACCCCGGCACCTATACGCAGGAAAAAGCCTCCTCGGGCGCTTATCTGGGGCCGCTCACCCTGCACATACTCAAGCGGGCGGTGGACGAGGGGCTCCTCAAATTCAAAAGATCGGCGGAATTGCGGTCATGGCCGACATTGCAGACCAAGGACCTGAACAGTTTTATGCGCGCCCCGCTCGCCATGAAAGGCCCCCTGGGGGAGCTTTTCGGAACCGACGAACGGGACGCGGTAGCGTCGCTGTCCTACCTTGCGTCAATCGTCACCAAGCGGGGGGCGCTGCTCTCCGCCGCCGTGGTAGCGGCCATGGTGGAGCGTATCGGCGCGGGGCGCGACCCATTTGTGCCGGTCAGGATCGCCGTAGAGGGGACCACCTACGTTGTCTACCGGGGGATGCGGGAAGCGCTGGAGGCGCATCTCCACATAATGCTGAACCGGGAAGGCCCCCGCGCCTATGTGATTTCCCCGGTGGAACAGGCGTCGCTGCTGGGCGCGGCGGTAGCGGCCCTGTCGGCTTAGCGGGCGGCGCCGTTTTATGCCGAAGCGGGAACGTCATTACACGGCAAAACGGCTGGCATTGATCCTGACCGGTTCGGTGATCTTTGCCTTTAATATCAATACCTTTGTGCAGGCCGGCTCGCTTATTCCCGGCGGTTTTACGGGGCTTACCCTGCTCATCCAGGCATGCTGCTTCCGTTTCGCGGGCGTCCGTATACCGTTCACCATTATCAATTATTCACTTAACGCCGTTCCCGCGTTTATCAGTTTTAAGTTTATCGGGAAAAAGTTTACCATTTATTCCTGCCTGATGATCGCGGCAAGCGGCCTGCTTACCGACTTTATGCCTTCCATGTTTATCGAAAATATCCAGTTTCACGATACCCTGCTTGCGGCGGTTTTCGGCGGAATGCTGAACGCCTTTGCCATCAGCCTGTGCCTGTTCGCCGATGCTACAAGCGGCGGCACGGATTTTATCGCCGTTTTTTTTGCCGAGAAGTACCGCAAGGACACCTGGAGCTATATTTTTGCCGGGAACTGCATAATCCTCGCCGCGGCGGGTTTTCTCTTTACCCTGGACAAGGCGCTCTACTCTATCATCTTCCAGTTTACCGCTACCATGTCGCTGACTTTCTTTTACCGGGGCTACCAGCAGAGGACCCTGTTTATCGTTACCAATAAGCCCGACGAGGTCTGCGCCCTGATCTACGAGGAGAGCAGCCACGGGGTAACCGCCCTTGACGGGACCGGCCTCTACACAAAGGAGGACAGGAAGGTGCTCTATTCCGTAGTTTCCGCCGGCGAGGCCGAAAGGCTGGTGACAAAGATCAAGAAGATCGATCCTGAGTCCTTCATCAATATGCTGAAAACCGAATCCGTTGCCGGGAAATTCTACATAAAGCCGAAGGACTAAAGGCTCAGGAGAATCCCGCGATAAGACGCGGAATTCCCCGTATCGCCCCGGAAGCCCTTTTAAGGATCAACCTCGCCCTTCACGATACGTATGCCCTTGCTTGTACCCATACGTACCGCACCGGCC
>JAIRRR010000302.1 GCA_031255875.1 Treponema sp. | reverse complement strand
GCCGGGCGGCCTGCGCTTGCGGACAGGAGAGAACTATGGGCTTCGACATCACGAAGATGAGAAACATTGGCATCAGCGCGCATATTGATTCGGGGAAAACTACCCTTTCCGAACGGATTCTGTTTTACAGCAACAAGATCCACGCGATTCACGAGGTCAGGGGGAGAGACGGGGTAGGCGCTACCATGGACCACATGGAGCTTGAGCGGGAACGGGGCATCACGATCCAGTCGGCAGCGACCCAGGTTGAGTGGAAGGGCCACACTATCAACCTGATCGACACGCCGGGGCATGTGGATTTTACGATCGAGGTTGAGCGCTCCCTGAGGGTGCTGGACGGGGCTGTCCTGGTGCTCTGCGCGGTGGGGGGCGTCCAGTCCCAGTCTATTACGGTGGACAGGCAGCTCAAGCGCTACCACGTGCCCCGCATCGCCTTTGTGAACAAGTGCGACCGTACCGGGGCCAATCCTTTTAAGGTGAGGACCCAGCTTAGGGAAAAGCTGGGGCTGAACGCGGTGCTGGTGCAGATGCCTATAGGGCTTGAGGACAAGCATGAGGGCGTGGTGGACCTTGTTTCCATGA
Organism: Treponema sp.; assembly: GCA_031255875.1. Lineage (GTDB taxonomy): Bacteria > Spirochaetota > Spirochaetia > Treponematales > Breznakiellaceae > JAIRRR01. The sequence goes on along the minus strand of JAIRRR010000302.1, from coordinate 2,867 downwards.
AGGCTATCTACTTTGACGGGGGCCAGGGGACCGAGATGCGCTTCGCGGAGATTCCCGCCCATATCAAGGAGGACGCCGCGAGGCACCGCGAGGACCTTATCGACGCGGTCTCCCTGTTCAGCGACGAGCTGGCCGAGCTTTACCTGGGCGGGGAAGCTATTCCCGAAAGCCTGCTCCGCGCGGCTATCCGCAAGGGGACCCTGGCCGAGCAGTTTGTGCCGGTGATGGTGGGCTCGGCCTACAAGAACAAGGGTATCCAGTGCCTGCTGGACGCGGTGAACAGCTATCTGCCCGATCCTACCGAGGTCAGGAACTACGCCCTGGACCTGGACCGCGACGAGGAGCGGAAAGAGCTGAGCGCCGATGAAAAGAGCCCGACCGTGGCCCTGGGTTTCAAACTTGAGGACGGCCAGTACGGCCAGCTTACCTACGTGCGCATCTACCAGGGCGCCCTGAAGAAGGGGGACGAACTGGTGAACACCCGCGCCCGGAAGAAGTTCAAGGTCGGGCGGCTTGTCCGCATGCACGCGGACAACATGGAGGACATCTGTGAAGGCTCGCCCGGCGATATTGTCGCCCTTTTCGGGGTGGACTGCGCTTCGGGCGACACTTTCTGCGGCGGCGGGCTGAACTACGCCATGACTTCGATGTACGTGCCGGAGCCGGTTATTTCCCTTGCCGTAACGCCCCGGGACAAGAAGAGCGCGGACCAGCTGGCCAAGGCCCTGAACCGCTTTACCAAGGAAGACCCTACCTTCCGTACCTATGTGGACATCGAGTCAAACCAGACTATTATCCAGGGCATGGGGGAGCTGCACCTGGAGGTGTATATCGAGCGCATGAAGCGGGAGTACCGGTGCGAGGTCGATACCGGCATGCCCCAGGTGGCGTACCGCGAGGCCGTTACCCAGCGGGCCGAATTCAACTACACCCACAAAAAGCAGACCGGCGGCTCCGGCCAGTACGGGCGGGTCGCGGGTTACCTGGAGCCCTATTCCGAAGGCGATTACGAGTTCGCGGACATGATCAAGGGCGGCGCTATCCCCACCGAATTCGTGCCGAGCTGCAACAAGGGTTTCCGGGAAGCCGTGAAGAAGGGGAGCCTTATCGGCTTCCCCATTGTCAATATCCGCTGCGTGATCAACGACGGGCAGAGCCACCCGGTGGACTCCTCGGACATCGCGTTCCAGATGGCGGCTATCGGCGCGTTCCGGGAGGCCTACAACAAGGCAAGGCCCTGCATTCTGGAGCCGGTTATGAAGGTGGCTGTGGAAGGGCCGACGGAATTCCAGGGGAATATTTATGCCTCGATCAACCAGCGCCGTGGTATAATATCCTCGTCTACCGAAGACGGGGCTTTTTCCAGGGTGGAGGCCGAGGTGCCTATGAGCGAGATGTTCGGCTACTCGACGGTGCTCCGCTCCCTTACCCAGGGCAAGGCCGAGTTTACCATGGAGTTCCTGAAGTACAGCAAGGTGCCCCAGGGCATTTCCGAGGCCTTGATCAAGGAATACGGGGAAAAGCGGAAAAAGGACGCCAAATGAGCCTGTTCCGGGCGGATCCTATGCTAGAATGTTAGAATACAAGAATGCTGGAATACTAGAATACGAGGGAGTTTTGCAAAATGGTTAAAGACGAATTGGTTCAGCGCAGCCCGGTCCGCATATTTGAACAGTCGATTCACGGCGGGCTTAAGGCCGGGGAAATCGGGATCATCGCCGCGCCCAGCGGGATCGGGAAAACTTCGGTACTGGTACAGATTGCGCTGGACAAACTCTTGCAGGGCAGAAAGGTTATCCATATATCCTACACCAAGCACACCGACTATGTTCTTGCCTGGTACGAGGATATTTTCGACGAATTTATAAAGAAGAAGAATCTGGAAAACCCGGAGGAAGTGAAGAACGAGGCGGTCAGGAACCGGGTGCTCCTCAAATTCAGCCAGGAGGGGATGAGCGGCGAGCAGGTGCGCCGCAGCCTTATGGCGCTGATCCGGGACGGCGGCTTTAACGCCGAGGCGATTATCGTGGACGGCTTTGACTTTTCCCTCCAGGACCCCGGCCGGTTCGCCAGGGCGCGGGACATGGCCGCGGAGCTTTCGGTCTCCATCTGGTACAGCTGCACGACCAGGGACGGCGACGACTGCGACAAACACGGGATCCCGGCCATGCTCCGGGACGCGCTTCCCAGCATCGACGTGATAATAGCGCTGGACCCCCGGGCGGACCATATCGGCCTTAAGGTGCGCAAGGACCGGGACCAGTTCAACCCCGAGCGGATGGCCCTGAAGCTCGACCCGAAGACCCTGCTTATACTGGAAGGGTAGCGGCCCGCCGCGGGCCCGAAGGCCCGCGCTCCGTTACAGGCGTTCGAAAAACACCAGCTTGTCCCTGGGCTGGCGGTCGCTGTGCCTGTCCGCCGGGGCCGCGTCCTCCGCCGGGCAGCCCAGGGGCAGCAGCGCCGCCGGCACGATGTTTTCCGGCAGGCCGAAGGCGGCCCGGGCCTTTTCGGCGTCAAAGTACATTACCCAGGTGGAGCCGAGGCCGATATCCGCGGCCTGGAGCATCAGGTGGGTGGTAACGATGCTCGCGTCCACCCAGCCCGAACGCTCGCCGTCAAAGGGCCGGACCCAGCATTCGTCCTTGTCAAAGCAGACGAGCAGGACCACGGGGGCGCCGAAACGGCAGGGCGTGCAGGAGTCCACTTTTTCCAGGCCCTCCGCCTCCGTGATCACCAGTATCCGCTGGGGCTGCTTGTTTGCCGCCGTGGGGGCGTTCCGCCCCGCTTCCAGGACCAGATCGAGTTTTTCCTTTTCCACCGGCGTCTGTTTGAATTTCCTCACGGAATACCGCCGGGCCGCGAGTTCC
>JAIRRR010000278.1 GCA_031255875.1 Treponema sp. | reverse complement strand
TGGCGGTAACCACGACGGAAGGGCCGGTGCTTATCATAGCCGGGGCCGGATCGGGGAAGACCCGGGTTATCACCTACCGGATCGCGCATATCCTGGGAAAGGGCGTCCCCCAGTCGGCGATCCTGGCCCTGACCTTTACCAACAAGGCCGCCCGGGAAATGGAAGGGCGGGTCAAGGCCCTTACCGGGAAAAAGCTGCAAAACCTTACGGTCAGCACCTTCCACGCCTTCGGGGTAAAGATACTCAGGGAGGAGATAGAGGCCCTGGGCTACAGGAAAAATTTTTCCATTTACGACGAGGCCGACCGCCTCCACCTTATAAAGGAATCGCTCAGGGAGTGCAGGGCTTCCGCTGAAGGGGTTGACCTCTACGGCCTGGGGCAGCTTTTCTCCCATGTCAAGGAAGGCCGGCTTGCCTTCGGGCGCGGCGCGAACCCTGAATACGAGCGCGTCTACCAGGAGTACCAGCACGGCCTAAAGGCGTACAACGCGCTCGACTTCGACGACCTGCTGGTGCTGCCCATCCGGCTTTTCGAGGAGCGCCCGGAGATTCTGGAAAAGTACCACAAACGCTACCGGTACATCATGGTGGACGAATTCCAGGACACGAGCCTTACCCAGTACCGGATGACGCGCCTTATCGCGCTCGGCGCCGCCGGTCTGGGGGCGGAAAACCCGGGCGGGAACAGGGCCGCCAATGTCTGCGTGGTGGGCGACGACGACCAGTCCATCTATTCCTGGCGCGGGGCGAACTACGAAAACCTCCTGACCTTTGAGAGGGATTTCCCGTCCGTTGTCGAGATCAAACTTGAACAGAACTACCGTTCCACAACCACTATCCTGGAAGCCGCCAACGGGGTTATCTCCAACAACTCCAACCGCAAGGAAAAGATTCTGTGGTCAGGAAAAACCGGCGGCAAACCCATCGAATTTTACACCCCGGAAAACGAAAGCGACGAGGCGGATTTTATCGCCGAACGCGTGCACGAACTGTGCATGAGGGAAAGGCTCAGTTACGACAGCTTCGGGGTGCTGGTCCGCGCCAACTCCATGTTCCGCGGCATTGAGGAGGCTTTCCTCGCCCAGAATATCCCCTACCGCGTTTCCGGCGGGCAGAGTTTTTTCGCCCGCAAGGAGATAAAAGACGTGCTTTCCTACCTGCGGGTTATCGCCAACAGCGACGACGACGTAAATTTGCTGCGCATCGTCAATATCCCCCGGCGGGGCATAGGCAGGAACACCATCGCGATGCTCGGGGAACTGGCCAGGAAGAACCGCTCGTCCCTCTGGGACGCGATGAACCGCTGGCGTTACGCGCTGGAGCACGGGCAGGAGAGCCTTTTTGAAGGCGCCCCTGCCGCGCCGGGGGCCCGGGGGGTCCAGGCCGAGGCCGCCCGTTTCATATCGGTCATCGAATTTTTCAGGGAGGAAATTCTGGGAAGAAAGGCGGGCAGGGAATGGTCCCTGTCGGGAAAGGTGCGGGCCCTGGTTGACAATATCGACTACTGGTCCTACCTGGTGTCCGAGAACAGCAAAAACGAAAAGGCGGCCAAGTGGAAATTCGGGAACATCGAAAGCCTTATCCGGTCCATAGAAACCTGGGAAAAGGACCCGGACAACCTTGACCCTACCCTCTACCCCTACCTTAACCGGGTAAGCCTGATTACCCGCGACGACGGCGACGAGGAGGCGGGCAAGGGGAAGGTAAACCTGATGACCGTCCACGCATCCAAGGGCCTCGAATTTCCGGTGGTGTTCATCGCCGGCGCGGAGGACGGGATTATCCCCCACGAGAAGAGCCTGGAGGACGCGTCTGACGAGGAAGCCGGGGGGCCGCCCGCCCAAGGCTTGTCCAAAGCCCAGGCCCTGGAGGAAGAGCGGCGGCTCTTTTACGTGGCCATCACCCGCGCCCGCGACAAGCTTTTTATCACGAGCTGCAAGAAACGCCGCCGCGCCCAGAGCGTGGCCGAGCGCCCCCCCTCCCCTTTTCTTTCGGAAATCCCCGGCCATCTTGTGGAATTTCACGAAATGGACCGGGAACTGGAAACCGCCGAGGCCGAGGATTTTTTCACCCGGATCAAGAGCCGGTTTGCCGTCTAAGGAAACAGGCTAATCTGCGGCAAGGAAGCGCCCCAGTTCCGCCTGTAATTGGGACGCGGCGTTTTCCCCGGCGTCGAACCAGCGCGCGCCGGGCAGGGAAGCGAAGTACGTAATCTGCCGTTTGGCGTAGCGGCGGCTGTTCCGGGCCACCGCCTCTTCCACCGCCGCAAGATCGCCGGCAAGGCGCCATTCGCGGCTTTCCCCGGGTTCCGATCCGGCCCCGCCGGCGCTTATAAAGAATTCCCGGTAGCCTATGGCCTTCATCCCCGGATCTTCCGGGCGGTAGCCCGCCTCGAAAAGGCGGCGCACTTCCCCGGGAAGCCCCGAGCGGAACATACGGGCGCAGCGCTCGTTGATGAGCCGGTAGAGTTCTTCCCGGGGCCGGGCAAGGCCGGCCAGGAAGAAGCGGTACTCCGGGCGCGCCGCCTTGCCGGGCGCAGGCCGCGTGAAGCTGCTCAAAGGCCGGCCGGAAAGCCTGCAAACTTCCAGCGCCCGCAGCAGGCGGTATTCGTCGTTTTCGTGGATCCGGGCGGCGCTTACCGAATCCCGGACGGCAAGCTCGGCCCAAAGCGGCGCCGCGCCCTTTTCCCGCAGTTCCGCCTTAAGGGCAAGCCGGATCGCGGCATCGGACGGCGGCGCCGGGGGGAGGCCCAGGACAAAGCTGGCAAGGTAAAAGCCCGTGCCGCCCGACACCACCGGGAATTTCCCCCGGCGTACAATGTCCCGGACGGCTTCGTCGGCCAGGCGGACGAATTCCCCGGCGTTGAACTGCTCGGCCGGGTCGCGGATGTCAATAAGGTGATGGGGAAGCCTGGCAAGAAGTTCCGGGGGGGGCTTCGCGGTCCCTATATCCATACCCCGGTACACCTGCATTGAATCCGCAGAGACAACTTCCACCGGCGGGAAAGAGCCGCCGCGTGAGGAAAGCTGTTCCAAAACGGCTGTTTTGCCCGACGCGGTGGGGCCGAAAAGCAGGAGGACAGGGACGGCTCCGCCTGCGGCGGCGCGGATCATTCTTCTATGCGGAATTCAACCTGCCCGAAAAATATTTGGCGGGCAGCCAGCGA
>JAIRRR010000239.1 GCA_031255875.1 Treponema sp. | reverse complement strand
CGTAGTCTCGTTAACGGTCTCGGCCCCGCTCACTGACCAGACAATGTTTTTGTTGGTGGCTTCGGGGGGGCTTACCGTCCCGCTTAAAGCCAGGGGCTGCCCCACGGTCCCGCTTGTGGGGCCGGTAAAGGTAATCCCGGCAACCGGCACAATAGGCGACCCGGCTCCACCCTTGTCCCCGTTTCCGGGCCCATCCCCATTTCTGGGCTCGTCGCCGTTTCCGTTTCCAGGCTCGTCGCCGTTTCCGGGTTCGTCCCCGTTCACGGCCTCACTCCCGTTTCCAGGCCTATTCACTGGTATCACACAGCCCGCCGTCATCATTCCCGCCGCCAGGAGGCAGACTGCGGAAATCGTAAGTATCGCGCGCCGTTTCATACTATTACTCTCCTTATGGTCATTGTTCCCTCCCCCTGGCCGGGGACTAAAGAGGAAACACAAACATTGAAAAAAAATTGATAAACGTGCCGAGGTAAATACTATGTAAAAAAGCAAGAAGCGAACCAAGTCCGGCTATTTTAGAAATTTTTTATTAAATTTCACGTATCCCCCTCTATACTCTCAATATACTACCTGGCAAGAAAGCGGGTCAATCCTTTTCATGTGCCATATTACCCGGATAAGCGAAGGAACCGGGAATTGGAATTTTAACCACTAAGGCGCATCAAGGCGAGCTGCGGCTCGCCAGGAACACGAAGGAATGTATATGCGCTTCCAATTTCTGTTGTTCGTGCGCTTTCTTCGCCGTGGTGGTAAATTTCTTCCGGCTGTATATCAGATTTTTTAGTCCAAGCAGCCTGCCGGATTGGTTCGCCGCCGCGCTCCTCGCAATGAGGCGGGCGCGTCTGTTATTGGGGGAGGGGGCGGCCTCTTGCCATAAAGACTATATACATGTATAGTATATTTATGGGCGGGGGTATGGAACTTGGGGAAAAATTGGCGATCCTGGCGGGGGCGGCGAAGTACGACGCCTCCTGCGCGTCTTCCGGCAGCGGGGAAGGGCAGGCGGGGCAGGCGGGAATTTCCCACCGGGGGAAGGCCGCCGGCGGGGCCTCCTTTGGGGCCAGCGTTCCCGCCGGGGTCTGCCACAGTTGGACCGAGGACGGCCGCTGCGTAAGCCTGCTCAAGGTCCTTTTTTCCAACCGCTGCCGTTTTGACTGCGCCTACTGCGTGAACCGCGCTTCCGCCGACACCCCCCGGGGTTCTTTTACGGTGGAGGAGCTGGTGGAGCTGACCTGCCAGTTCTACCGGCGGAACTATATCGAGGGCCTGTTCCTTTCTTCGGGGATCTTCGCGGACCCGGACATTGTCATGGAGAGGCTCATCACCACCGCCCGGACCCTCCGTGACCAGGCCGGTTACGGGGGCTACATCCACTTGAAGATCATTCCCGGCGCGGGGGAACGGTCGATCCGGGAGGCAGGCCGCTGGGCGGACCGGCTTAGCGTCAATATCGAACTTCCCACGGAAAAGAGTCTGAGCGTCCTGGCGCCGCAGAAATCCGGCAAGGCGATCTTTGGGGCCATGGAGGATTTTTCCGGCCTGAACCGCCAGTTTGAGGAAGACCGGCGGCGGCCGCGTTTTTTGCCCGCGGGGAGGGGCGGCGCCCCGGCCTTTGCCCCCGCCGGGCAGAGCACCCAGCTTATCGTCGGGGCCAGCGCGGAGGATGATCGGCAGATCATCCGCCTTTCCAGCGCTCTGTACCGGAAATATGCCCTGCGGCGGGTGTACTACTCCGCCTTTATTCCCGTGGGATCCGGCAGGGGCGGTATCGCGGATCCCCGGCTGCCGGAGATACCCGGCCCTCCGGACCTGCGGGGGGCCGGGAGGCCCCCCCTGAATCTGCGGGTCCGGGAGCACCGGCTTTACCAGGCGGATTGGCTTCTCCGTTTTTACCACTTTAGCGCCGGGGAAATTCTTGATGAAAGCCAGCCTTTTTTGGATTCCCAGGTCGATCCAAAGGCTGCCTGGGCCCTTAAACATCCGGACTTCTTCCCCGTGGAGATTAACCGGGCGGATTATGAGACCCTGCTTCGCGTCCCCGGCATCGGCGCGAAGACCGCCCGGCGGATCATCGAGACCCGCCGTTCCGGCAGTCTGGACTTTGACAAGCTCCGCCGTCTGGGGGGGGTCATAAAGCGGGCCCGTTACTTCGCGAGCTGTTCCGGCGTTCTTTTGGACCGGCCCGACGACCCCCGCCGCATCCGCCGTCTCCTCTCCGGCGCCGACGGGGCCGGTCTGCAGCCTCCTCTGTTCGATTTTTAGGGCCCTGGATAGGCTGGTTGCCTGGGCTAATTCGTGGTTGAAATTTTTGTTGCGGGTGATTCTGTCCGCAGGTTGCGCGGATTTTTACAGCGAAGGTGTAGGGGGAACGCGAAGGGCGGGGGCAGGGAGCGGTGTATATTCCTTCGTGTACCTGGCGAGCCGCAGTACGCCCTGGTGCGCTGCCGTCTTCAGCGGCTTGTGGTTTATATGCTTGTTTGCGATTGATTCTGTCCGCAGGCTGCGCGGATTTTTACAGCGAAGGCGAGGGAGCTGCGCGAAGGGCGGGGGGCAGGGAGCGGTTGTACATTTCTTTGTGTACCTGGCGGGCCATAGTTCGCCGGGGTGCGCTGCTGTCTTCAGCGGCTTGTGGTTTATATGCTTGTTTGCGGTTGATTCTGTCCACAGGTTGCGCAGATTTTTACAGTGAAGGCGGGGGTGTGCGCGAAGGGTGGGGGAGCGGTTGCACATTCCTTTGTGTGTTTGGGGAGCCGCAGTGCGCCCTGGTGCGCCGTCGTGGTTAAAATTTTTGTTTGCGGTTGATTCTGTCCGCAGGTGC
>JAIRRR010000216.1 GCA_031255875.1 Treponema sp. | reverse complement strand
AAGGCGGATTATACGATGAAAGGGGCGGCAGGAAACCGGCAGGGCAATGTTCAGGATTCCGTGTACAGCTCTCTGCGGAAAAGCATAATAAACCTGAATTTGGTCCCCGGGACCGTTATCAGCGAAAAAGAAATATCCCTTAAGTATGAGGTAAGCCGCACCCCGGTACGGGAGGCCTTTATCCGCCTTTCCAAGGAGGGCCTGGTAAAGGTTATCCCCCAGCGGGAAACCCTGGTATCCCTTATCGACCTTGGCCGGGTAGAGCAGGAATTATTCCTGCGGGAAAGCCTTGAAATGTCGGTATTGAAGCCTTTTATCAGACAGTACCTGCCGGATCATATCGCCAGGCTGGAAAAAATCGTGGAGACCCAGACGGCGGCCTTTGACCGGAACGAGTACATCAATTTCATGAATTTTGACGACCAGTACCACCAGGTTTTTTTCGAGGTAGCCGGCCACCATTTGGGCTGGGAAGTTCTGGAGAGCATGTGCGGCCATTACCACCGGGTGCGCCTGCTCACCGTATGGCTCAACGGGATTGCCCAGAGTATCGTAAGCCAGCACGCGGAGATACTTTCCGCCATAAAAAAGAAAGACCTCCGGGAATCCCGCATAAGGCTGGGCCGGCACCTCAACAAATTACACACCGAGGAAAAGCTGCTCCGGGAAAAATTCCCCGGGTATTTCGCCTCCGCCCAGGAGAGCGACAATTTCGATGTTGATTTCGGCGGCTTCCCCTTCCTTCCCTGAACCGGCAGAGCAGCCCCGCGTATCCGCTATTTTCCTACATCGCGCCCGAGCGTAATCTCCGACGAGGAAAAATTTTCAACGCTGCGCGTTTTTGCATGGAAGCGCGGCATTGCGTTGATCATGGATTCGCGCGAATAAAACAGATCGCCCGCCGCGATCGGCAGCGTTACCGACATCCTGGTTACCGACGACTTGTAGATTGCCATGATCAGTTCCATCGCGGCGCGGCCGTCTTTGCCGGAAATATCCAGCGCTTCCTTCCCGGCGATCGCATTGAGAAAATTTTCTATCTGCGCGGGATGCCCTTCGCGCCCCAGCGCGGGAATCGATTCGTAACGGTTTTGAAGATCGCTTTTTGCGCCGGCGTCTTCCTGCGGGAATCCGTTGGGAAGCGGCTTGCTTGCCGCCGTCTGCCACGGCACGGAAAGCCGCCCGCGCTCGGCCTGAAAAACAAGCGCCTGTTCCTCGTCGTGGTTTACAAGCGAAGCGGCCAACTGCGCGAGCATACCCGGATATTCAAGGATTGCCGCCCCGACATCTTCGCATTCGCTGTTGTCGTGCCCCACATTGGCAATGACAGCCGTAACACGTTCGGGCATACCGAGCATCCACAGCAAAAGGTCTATATGGTGTACCGCGTGGCTGGTAACACAGCCGCCGCATTCAGCCTCCCAGGTGCCGCGCCACCAAATATCGTAATAATTAGAGCCGCGCCACCACAGGGAATTTACCGAAGCGTAGAGAATCTTTCCGGCGGCGCCTTCCGCGATTATGGTTTTGACGCGCGCGTTCGGCGTTTTGTACCGATTTTGCGCTACCGGCGAAAGAATTTTGCCGTTTTTTTCGGCAGCTTCGATCATCGCGTCACATTCCGCGAGACTCGGCGCCATGGGTTTTTCTACAAGCACATGCTTGCCCGCGTTCAACGACTTTATCGCCGTTTCGGCGTGGGCGCCGGGCGGCAGGCAGATCGATACCGCGTCAATGTCTTTTGCCGCAAGCGCTTCGTCAAGGTCCTTGCACGCTTTCGCGTCTTTCAAGCCGTTCCGGTCTATCAAGCCTTGCGCTTTGTCAATATACAAATCGCACACAGCCCGAATTTCGCACAATGCCGGGAATTCCGTATATGCCGCGGCGTGCACCTGCGCAATCGCCCCCGAGCCGATAATCGCTATTCCGATAGGTTTTTCTCCGTTTCGGGTACTGTTATCCATGCCTGCTCCTTAACTCAGCCCTTAAAGCCGCCTACCCCTGATGCGAGCGCATGTTCCTGGGCGCTGATCGCCAGTTCCATGACGGTAAAAACATGCTCCTGCGTCATTGCCGTTTGGGCGCGGCCAAGGCAGTCCCGGATAAAATTGCCGAAGAACGGGAACCCGCATGTCCCGGCGGCCTTAATGTGCTGTTCGCCCTCGCGGTTTACCAAAATGAGGTGATCGCCCTCGCGGTCGGACGCCGGATCGATGTATTTTCGGATCTCTATGTATCCGTCCGTGCCTACGATAAAGACGCGCCCGTCCCCCCACGCGCCGAGTCCGTCAGGCGTAAACCAGTCAACACGGAAATACCCTAAAACGCCGTTATCGCACACAAGGGACGCGCAGCCAAAGTCTTCAAAATCAGGATGGTTTTTATTGTGATAATTCGCGACGCCCGCGCTGATGATTTTCGCCGTTTCCGCCCCCGCGTACACGAGAATCTGTTCTATCTGATGGCACCCTATATCGACCAGGATGCCCCCGTAACGGGCCCTGTCCCAAAACCATTCGGGGCGGGAAGGCGCGCCGAGCCGGTGGGGGCCCAGGCCCATAACATGCGCCACTTTGCCAATAGCGCCCTGCGCGAGAAGGTTTTCCGCGCATACGGCCGCCTCCACATGCAGGCGCTCGCTGTAATATACGTTAAATTTCCTGCCGGTACACGACACGCAGGAACGCGCCTGTTCAAGCTGCTCCCTGCTGACAAGCGGCGGTTTGTCGGCAAAATAGTCTTTGCCGTAGTCCATCGCCTCAATGCCGATGCGGCAACGGTCCGCCGGGATCGCCGCCGACGCAATCAGTTTGACGGAAGCGTCTTCCAATATATGCGCCTTGCTTGCGGCGGCCTTTGCGGAAGGGAAGCTCTTCCGGAACAATTCAACCCTGGCGGGATCCGGGTCCCATACAAGGGCGATATCGGCGCCCGCCTCCGAGAGCCCGTTGCACATCCCGTAAATATGCCCGTGATCAAGCCCGATAACGCCGACGGGGAATTCGCCGGGGCCGCACACAGGTTCCGCCCTGCCTTGGGGCGCGTAATTCTGACCGTCCGCTTTTTCCTGCATCGCGCTTTCAGTCTCCCATAATAAGCGAGGGCATAAAGGTAACAAGGGACGGGATGAAAAGCAGCAGAACCACCACAAACACAATGACAAGCATATAGGGCATAAGAGGCCTGACGCTCTTCTCAAGGGGCAGTTTTGCGACACCGCAGGCGATAAAGAGAAAAGTGCCGACCGGCGGCGTGATCGCGCCCAGCTGCATGATAATCACCATGATTACGCCGTAGTGGATAGGATCAAAGCCGAGGGTGTTGCCGATAGCAAGGACGCTCGTGGCGAACATGGCGATCAGCACCGGGGGCTCAAGAAAAATACCCAGTATCAGCAGTACCACCATAAGGAAAACCGATACAAGGTAGCGGTTTTGCAGGGTGTTAATCGCGAAATCGTAGATCATGCGCTCAAAGCGCCAGCTGACCAGGAGATAGGACAGTATACCTGTAGCGGCAACGGTCAGCATAACTACAGTAGTAGTAACGACCGTATCCATAAGGATACCGGGCAAATCCCCGATCTTTAAACGCTTGGAAATAAAAAATCCGTAAACAAGGCCGTATAATACCGCCAATACTCCCGACTCGGTGGGAGTTACTATGCCGAACAAAATGCCGCCCATAATAATGCAGGGCATGATAAGGGCGCCTACAGAATCTATAAAGGCCCTGGCCAGGTTTATTATGGAAAATTTCCCGGTCTCAAAATTATACCCCCTGCGGCGGTACTCAACGCCGTTGACTATCATCTGCGCAATAGCGATGAGGACGCCGGGAATAAGGCCGCCCATAAAAAGCCGGCCTACCGGAGTTTCCGTATAACAGGAATAGAGTATCATGGCGATACTCGGCGGGATAATGGGGCTTATCATCGAGGAACCCGCGGTTACCGCCACGGCGTAATCCTTGCCATAACCCTGCTTCTCCATGGCGGGGATCATTATCCCGCCTATGGCCGAAGCGTCCGCAGCCCCCGAGCCCTGAATGCCGCCGAAGAACACCGAAGCCAGAATATTCACGTGCCCCAGCCCGCCCTTAAACTGGCCCACCGCCGCGTTGGCAAAGGAAACCAGTTTGTCGGTTATCCTCGATCTGGTCATAACATTTCCCGCAAGGATAAAAAAAGGAATGGCCAGGAAGGAGAGGGAATTGATGGTCCCGAACATCTTGATGATGACGACGTTAAAGGGGATGCCCTCGGCGAAAATAAAAATAATCCCCGTGACAATGCAGGAAATGTATATGGGAAAACCGGCGAAAATGAAAAACTGGACAACCAGAAACAGTAATAAAGCTTGCAGCATAAACAGCCTCCTAGAATCCGGTTGTGTCAACCGGCGGGTTTTCGCCGCCGGCGGATGATCCGGCAAAGGGGTGTCTGCCGTAAATCAATATCAAAAGATATTCGATGAAGATATAAAAACAACCTACGGGGATTGCCACGTAGAACCACGCGACCGATATAGGGATATTCTGCAAGTACTGGTCCTTATTGGCATAGGTCTGAAGAATACCGTACCAGACAAGCAGGGCCATGCTGGCAAGGGCGGTAATCAGGATTATTTTTTCCAGTACGGCCCTCTGCCCGGGCTTGAGCAGTTTGTCCATAAAATAATCGAGATTCAGATGAGCGCCGGTACGCACCCCGACGCTCCCCGCCAGAAAGGCTATCCAGATTAAAGTCAGGCGCATCAGCTCGTCGCCCCAGGCGAACGGCCTTAAAGAGGCGGAGGTAAAATAACGCAGCACAATCTGAACAACGCAAAGGCCCACCATCCCGCTCAAGGCCGCTATCAGGGCGCACCCGCGGACGGCGTTTAGCACGGCATAGATTCTTTTAAGCATGACCCAACTCCCCTTATGGACGAACTTCCCGGCCGGCGGGACGCGGAGACCCTGTACTTGTTCGGCAATCCGGCCGGCGGGAAAGCCGCGGCTTTTTATTCGCAAACGGCCTTCCCCGGCATTCCTGTGCGCCGGCCTATTCTATCGCAAGCATCTTGTCAATGAAGCTGTTCCAGTTCGCGCCCTTGCCGCGGTACTCGGCGAGCATGGGCGAACAGGCCTGCCTCCAGGCGTCCGCGTCGGGGAGACGGTGAACAACCACGCCCTGGTCCACCATGGCGGCAAGCGAGGCGTCCTGATCCAGATCGTCGATCTGCCCCTGATAGGCGGCGGCTTCGTCGGCGCATTCAAGGACGATCTTCCGCAGGTCGTCGGGCAGGCCCGCCAGCCACTTGTCGTTGAAGAAATAGTACACGCAGGCGATGATGTGGTCGGTAATGGTAAGGTTTTTCGCGATGTCCTGGAATTTCATCGAATTGATCATGCTGGGCGAGGCTTCCATGCCGTCAATGATCCTCTGATTCATGGCGGTGTAGATTTCATTCCAGTCCATAGTGGTGCCGGCCGCGCCGAGGTAGTCAAACATGCTGATGTAAATGGCGTTCGGGCCGCGCATTTTCATGCCTCTGATGTCCGCAAGCCTGGTTACCGGGCGCATGGTAAGCATGTGCCTTGAGCCCTGGCTCTGCCCCCCGGCCGCGACAAAGCCGAAGGGTTTTACACGGGCGCTCACCTCGCTTTCAAG
>JAIRRR010000163.1 GCA_031255875.1 Treponema sp. | reverse complement strand
TAGGGCGTCTTGTAGAGCAGGTACCAGGCGATAAAGGCTATTACCAGTATTACTATTTCGAAGGGGTACATGTTTTTGAAGAGGCCGCCCAGGACGGGGATCCGCGAAAGCACGGGCACGGTAAAACGGCCGGCAACGCCTATCTGGAATTTGTTGGACGCCTCCCCGGTAAGGCCCAGGTTTATGATGCTGGTAAAAAAGGTGGTAAGCGCCACCGCAAGGGTGTTGACCACCGCGCCGCTTATTACCTGCTGCGCGCGGAACTTGATGCAGAGGGCGGCGTGGATCAGGGAAAAGGCAAGGCCGCCCGCCATGGCAGCGGCCATCGCGACGTAGATTATCCAGGGGGAGGCGCCGGCGCCCGCCTTCGCGGCGCAGAGTACTGCGGCGGCCGAGCCGGTAAAAGCGCCGAATCCCTGGAGGCCCTCCAGGGCCAGCATGGTAACGCCGCTCCTCTCGCAGTAAATCCCGCCTATCGCCATGACAAGCAGGGGCATCGCGAAGGAAAGGCCGTCAATCATGATCATGTCCATGTGCTTTTCTCCAGGCGGGACTTGGCGAAGTAGCGGATGTACCCGTTGCAGGCGCTAAAGAGCAGCAGGAAGCCGATGATGACGCTGGCGATCTCCTTGGGCACGCCGACGGTAGAGCTCATGTACACGCTGCCCCTCTGGAAAACCGTCACCAGCACCGACGCGAACACCGAGCCCGCCGGGCTGGTGTTGCCCAGGAGCGCGACCGCGATTGCGTCGAAGCCCATGTCCGGCAGGGACTTGGGGACGATGTTGTTGTAGTAGCCAAGGTAATAGCAGACTCCGGCAAGGCCCGCGAGCGCTCCGGAAAACAGCATGGCAAGGACTATGCAGCGCCCCTCTTTGACGCCCGCGTAACGCGCCGCGTCCCGGTTCAGCCCCACGGCCTTAAGCTCAAGGCCCAGGGTGGTCCGGTCCAGCACAAAGCGGATTACCAGGGCCGCCGCCAGGGCGATCAGTATGCCCAGGGGCAGGGTAGGGCGGAGCCTCCCCAGCGCGAGCCCGGTAAGGGTAAGGCGGGAAGAAGCCGAGCAGATCCGGGAGGCGCGGGTTATGGGGTCCACAAAGTACGAGTTGATATAAAAGCCGGTTATGTAGTTGATAATATAATTAAACATTATGGTGGATACTACTTCGTGGATATTGAAGCGGGACTTCAGCCAGCCCGCCAGAGCCCCCAGAAGGCCGCCCGCGCCTATGCCGATAAGTATTACCAGGGGGCGGGCTATTATTCCCGGCAGCCCGCTGTAGCCCACCGTCACCAGGGCGAGGAAGCCCGAGGCCAGCATCTGCCCGGCTATGCCGATGTTGAACAACCCCGCCCTGAGCGCGACCACCATGCCCAGCGAGGCGAGGAGCATGGGGGCCATGATCCCCAAAAAGGCGAGGAAATCGGTCGCCATATTCTGTCCCCCGGCGTAGGAAGGCCGGGGCAGGAACCCGCTCCCCCGCAGGAACGCCGCCAGGGCGGCCAGGGGATTCTTCCCCATGGCGAGCAGCAGCGCCGCCGCAGTGGCAAGGGAGAGGGCGATGGAAAAGGCCGGTATCGCCCAGACGCTGGTCCGGTCCTCCCCCAGGAGGCGCAGGACCGGGAGGCCGCGCCTTGCCGGCCCGTTCCCGGCAGGGCCGCCGCGCCCGCCGCCGCCATCCTTGCTCATCCGGTAAGCCCCATCATGTATTCCCCCACCTCGTTGGCGGAAAGCTCCCCGGCCGGGGCGATCCGGAGGAGCCTCCCGTTGTAGATGACGCCGATAGTATCGGCCAGCATCATGACTTCGTCCAGTTCCAGGGAGACAAGCAGCACCGCCTTCCCCCTGTCCCGCTCGTCAAGAATCTGTTTCCTGATATTCTCGATGGCGCCTATATCCAGGCCCCTTGTCGGCTGGACAAATATCAAGAGATCCGCGTCCAGGGAAATCTCCCGGGCCACAATCGCCTTCTGCTGGTTCCCGCCGCTCATGGCCCGGGTGACGGCTTTCACCCCTCCGGCGCTCCGTATGTCGTAGCGCTCGATCAGGCGGCCGGCAAAATTCCCGAACTCTTCCTGCCGGAGTATCCCCCGGGCGGAAAACGGGGCGCGGTAATAGTTTTTTACGGCAAGGTTGTTTTCCAGGGTAAAATCCAGGATAGCCCCGTACCTCTGCCTGTCCTCGGGAATATAGGCAACGCCCTTTTCGACCCTGGCCCTTATGGGCGCGTTGGTAATATCCTCGCCTTTAAGGCGTATGCGCCCCCGGGCGGGCCTGGCCAGGCCGGCCACCGCGTCGGCTATCTCCACCTGCCCGTTCCCCGAAACCCCGGCTATGGCGAAGATCTCCCCGCCCCGGACGGAGAAGGAAACGTCTTTTACCACGTCGAAGTGGTTCTCGTTGCGGACCGCGAGCCCCTCTACCTCAAGCACCGTATCCCGGAAGCGGGGCGGCGTTTTTTCCTGCCCAAAGGACACTTCCCGCCCCACCATGAGATTCGCCATCTCCTGGGCGGTGGCTTTGCCCGCGTCCAGCACTTTGACGAGCTTTCCCCTGCGGAGTACGGCGCAGCGGTCCGCTATCCGCTTTATCTCCTCAAGCTTATGGGTAATCAGAATAATCGTTTTGCCTTTATTCCGCAGTTCCCCCATTATCCTGAGCAGGAATTCTATTTCCCGCGGGGTCAGTACCGCGGTAGGCTCGTCGAAGATCAGTATCTCCGCGTCCCGGTAGAGCATCTTGAGAATTTCAACCCGCTGCTGGGTGGAGACGTTTGCCGCCTCTACGGGCAGGCCGGGATCGACTTCCAGGCCGTAGCTTTTGGAAAGCTCCAGAATCCGCTTCGAGGCGGCTTTTATGTCAATGTACGGGAAGATCCCCAGGACTTTTTTTACCGGCTCGATTCCCAGGATTATATTTTCCGCGATAGTGTAATTCGGGACCAGGCGGAAATGCTGGTGCACCATACCGATATTGAGGGCCGCCGCCTCGTTCGAGGACGACAGCGACACCTTCCGCCCCCGGACAAGAATCTCGCCCTCGTCAGGCTCGTACATGCCGAAGAGCATGCTCATAAGGGTGGACTTTCCCGCCCCGTTTTCGCCGAGAAAGGCGAAGATCTCCCCCCGCCTTATCCCGATGGAGATGCCGTCATTGGCGGTAATGCCCGGGAAGCGTTTGGTAATGTGCCGCATTTCAACGATGTATCCGCTGTCTTCCATCGCGCGTATTGCCGCCTCCCGGTTAGTATAATTTCAGTTACAGCGCGGGGCCGCCGTTACAGCCCGGGAAAATTCGACGGGCTGTGGCCGTTAAAGTTGGCCGCCGGCACTATCCTGCCCTCCTTGAGCTGGGCGTAGGCTTCCTGCATCCGGGCAAGGGAATTGGCGGAAAGCTGCTGCCGGCCGGGGGCGCTCACATAGCCGGTAGAATCGGTAGAGGCGCCCAGAAGGGCGTTCTGGCCCCTGAAAGTGCCGTCTTTAATGGCCTGGAGCTGGCGGGTTATGTTGATATGCATAACCTTGAGGGCCGAGGTAAGCACCACATTCCTGCCGCCTGTTCTGCCGTCGTCCCACTGGTCCACGTCAACGCCGATAACGTAGACCCCGTTCGCCTCCTTGGCCGCGGTAAAAGCCCCGTTGCCGGAAGCGCCGGCGGCCACGAAGATCACGTCGGCCCCCTGGGCGATAAGCGCGGTGCAGATTACCTTGCCGGTAGCTTCGTCGGCAAAGTCGCCCACGTAGTTGCCCCCGACCGCCGTGCCGGTCACGTCGGTGCCCGCGTAAGAGGGAAGATTGACAAGCTGGGCGTTCGTCCCGTAGTGTTTGTTCGCGTAGGCGATCCCGGATTCAAAGCCGAACTGGTAGTTGACCACGGACGGGAAAGCCATGCCGCCGATAAACGCGACCTTGCCGGACTTTGTTTCCAGCGCGGCCGCCAGTCCCGCGAAGAAGCCGCTCTCCTCCTCGTGGAAAACCATGGCGTAGATATTGGGCAGCTCGATCTCTTTGCCCGAGGCGTCCGTGGGGTTGGAGTCGACCAGGATCACCTTCCGGTCCGGGTTGTCCTGCATCAGGGCGCCTACCGGGGCAAATTCAAAACCCGGGAGGATCAGCACGTCGTAATCGGCGATAATGTTCGCGGCGGCGTCCAGCACCTTGGCCATGTCCGGCTCCTTGACCGGGGTAACCGTCGCTTCCGGGTTGGCCTTGATAAAGTCCAGGATGCCGTTGTAGCAGTCCTGGCCGAAGGAGCCGTCGTCAACGCCCGATGTTGTCAGGATGCCGACCTTGAGGCCCGATGCCGCCGCAGCCCCGGTGTCCCTGCCGCCGCCCGCGTGCAGAGGCAAGAGAAAGGCCGCCATAAGGACGGCGGCACCCGTCAGTTTAAGAATCGTCTTCATGTTTGTTGTCCCCTTTTCAGTTTTATCCGGGCGCTGTTCTTGCCGCCCGCCTTGGATACGGTTATTTATACACCGCAACACCGGATCGGTTCAATACAGGGAGAAATCCTGCCAGTGGAAGCCCGGGGAAACAACGCAGGAAACCAGCGCGAAGCCGCCGCCCGGGACCCGGGCGCTTTGCCAGACCCCCGGGGCCACCACGGCCTGGAAGCCCGCGCCTCCTGCGGGATCGGGCCCGAGAAGGCGCGTCTCCCCCGCGCCGGGCGCAGCGCCGTCGCCGCCCAGGCTCAGTTCCAGCGTGCCCCCGGCGTGCCATAGCCATATTTCGGCGGAGCGGACCCGGTGCCACGCGGACCGTTCCCCGTCCCGGAGCAGGAAGTAAATGGAAGTGCACGCCGGGCGCGGCCCCCCGTATCCGGCGGGCAGGGCGTTTTGCGGAATTTCAAGATCGGCCCGCCAGATTTCCCGGTACCAGCCGCCCTCGGCATGGGGCGCCAGGCCCAGCTTTTCAATCCAGAGATCCGCCCCGTCTTTTGCGCGCGCGTCCATAAAGCCCCCTTTCCCCGGCCGCCTTTCATCCGGAAGCCCGGGGCTTAGATTATAGCGCAACGCGTCACCTTGACAAATAGCCGGGCAAATCCATATAATCGTATAGTCGGGGAGATCTGATGCCGGACAAGCCGTTATTATCCTTTGTCTCATATAAACAGGGATCTTTCATCGTTCTTGAGGGCAAACAGAACGCGGACCGGTTTTTTATCGTAAAGCAGGGCCGGGTGATGCTCTCCAAAGAGGTGGAACTGGTCGCGGAGGACAAACTTCTCAAGGAAGGGGACTTTTTCGGGGTCGTTTCTTCCATGTCCGGGCATCGGTATATAGAAACCGCCCAGGCCCTTACCGACGTGGTGCTCATCGCGGTTTCCAAGGATCAGTACCCCTGGCTCATCCAGAACAACGCGCCTATAGCCATGAAGATCATCCGGCAGTTTTCAAGGCGCATGCGCCTCCTGGACAAGGCCCTGACCACCCAGATCTTCAAACTGGACGCGCAGGACAGCGCCAGCCAGATCTACGACGTTGCCGAGTATTATATGCGCCAGGGCCAGTACAATATCGCCTTTTACGCCTATCACCAGTATATAAAGGGCGCCATTTTGGACGAGCACGTTGCCTCGGCCCGGGAAAGGATGCTTAAACTCGCTCCCCGGGTCAAAGGGGTCCAGTTTGAGCGGAATTTCACCGAATCCGTCCGGAACTACGCCAGGAACACGATGATATTTTCCGAGGGGGAAACCGGGCACGATCTCTACATCATACAGAAGGGGTCGGTAAAGATCGTCAAAATCGCGCAGGCTCAGGAGGTGCTGCTCGCGGTGCTCCAGGCCGGGGATATTTTCGGCGAGATGGCCCTGCTGGAATCGAAGCCACGGACGGCCAGCGCGATAGCGTTCGAGGACGTTACGCTGATGACCGTGAACCGGCAGAATTTCGAGGACCTGACCGCGACCCAGCCCCAGCTCGTTGCCCGGCTTACCATGCTGCTTTCGGACCGGATATGGTTCGGCTATAAACAGCTCGCCAATGCCCATATCATCGATCCCCTGGGGCGTTTATACGATCAGCTTCTCATCCAGCTTGAAAAGGACGGCATAACCCGCGGGGAGCGCCAGTCCTATATTTTCAATTTCGGCCCCAAGGAGCTCGCGAATATGATCGGGATCCCGAAACAGGAGGGGATCAACCTGATGAAGCGGCTGATGGCCAGCATCCGCATCACCGCCGAGGAGAACCGCCTCTGCGTTTCCGACATCAGGGAGATTTTCAAGAAGGCCGAATTCTACCATAAGGCAAACAGAATCGGACGCGCCCTCCCTTAGCAGGCTGCCGGCAGTTTGCTAATGCTAAGCGCCCGGCCGGTTTAGTCCGATAATAAAAGCGCAGGAGGGGGAAGCCTCCCCCTGCGCCTGGCCGCCCTCCGGCCGGCCAGGCTACCCCCTCTGCGGGGGGCGGCGGCCCCGGGCTTTTTGCCCCCCGCAACGCCCCCCGGGATTTGCCGATGCGTTTGTTTTTTCCGGCGTTTTTTATGTGCGCCCTGCTTTTCCCGTCCCCGCTCACCGCCCAGGATGCCGAGGCCCCTGCCGGCAGCGCTCCCGCTGCGGAGGCGGGCCCTCCGGCAAGTTTCCGGGAATTCGGCCTTGGCATGGACCTTGACGCCCTGAAATCGGCCCTTCAGGAAGACGGGCTTTTCAATTTCCGGGGGGACCGGGACGTGTCTTTCCTGCCGAACCGGGACCAGAGCCTCATAGAGACAACGGGCTTTTCCTTTATCCGCCGGGCCTTTTTCCAGCTCAGGGACGGGAAGCTCTTTATCATGGCCTTTAACCTGGACACAAGCCTGGTGGACCATTATTCGGTGTACACTTCCTTTGTAAAAAAATACGGGGAGCCTGCCGCGCTCAGCCCCCGGGAGGCCGTCTGGGAATCGGACACGGTAAGGGTAGCCATCGAGCGGCCCCTTACGGTAAAGTACCTCGACAAACAGGTTTTCAATGAAATTGTATCCGAATCCGAAACAGCCGGTTCCGCGGAACTTTTGCGGAGGCAGGAATTCCTCGATGATTTTTAGCCGGCCCCGCCTGAGTCCGGGCGTTTTCTGCCTGTGCCTCCTGTTCCTGGCCGGGAATTCGGGCTGCGCCGCCCGGGGAAACAGGCCGCAGAAACTTCCGGCCCTGGCCCTTACCATTGAACGCGCGGGCGGGGGATCTGCCGCCGTGCTCGCGGAAATCGCCCGTAGCGACGCGGAACGGGAAACAGGGCTTATGTTCCGCGAATCGCTCGCGGACGGGGAGGGGATGCTCTTTGTTTTTGAAAAGGACCAGACTCTCTCCTTCTGGATGAAGGACACCCTTGTCCCCCTTTCCATCGCCTACATCTCCTACAACGGCCGCATACTCGAAATCCACGACATGAAGCCCCGGGATCTGGCGCCCGTGCGCTCAAGCCGCTCCGCCCGCTACGCCCTGGAAGTACCCCAGGGCTGGTTCGGCAGGGCCGGGATCAAGCCCGGGGATACGCTTGTGCTTGCCCCGCTTGAAAGCCCTAGGGAAGAATAGCGGGTGCGGCGCGGGGCAATGCTTCCGCCGCCGAATTTACCAGAGGATAAGCCTGTCCCGGTCGGGAAGGAAGCCGAGGCCCTTCAGGGCTTCGGCGTAGGGGGAGCGGGAGGCGGAGACGCCGTTTATCTGCCCGACAACGGTCTTCCGGGACGATGGCGGCGTCCCCTGCGGGGGAAGGAGGAAGGCCAGGATCCGGGCCGCGCCGGGGTCTTCCGGGGGGAAGAAGGTTTCAATTTCGCGGCTGTTTTTGGTTGAAACGCATACGGGGGTTCTGCCCCGGAAACAGACGCGGCTGCCCGGAAGCCGGGAGGGGAGGGCGAAGGGGAGGCCTTCCAGTTCAATCCCGGCAGGGCTTGCGGGGTCGCAGGCGTTCATCCAGTAGACGCCCTCCTCGTTTTCCGCAGCGGCCAGCTCCTGTTCGATTCCGGGCGCGGCAAACTGGAGCGAGTTCAGGCCCGCGAAAAAACGCCCGGAGCAGAGTTCCCCGGCCAGTTCCATGCGCCGCATGGCGGGGAGCAGCTTTGCCCAGGAAAGGCAGGGCGCTTCCCGTTCCAGAAGGGGCCGGGCAAGGACCCCCCAGCGCCCGAGGAGCAGCCTGATCCGTTCGCGGTCCAGGTTTTCCTCGTCCAGGGAATCGCCCCCGGCAAAATCGCTGTCCGGTTCAAGGGAGAACCACTTGCCGGGAACGGGCGGCCCCCCGCGCCAGCGGTCCTTGAGCGCCCGGGGCACGCGGCCGCCGAAACCCCGGGGAAGGCGGCCCAGGGGCGGCGGGGCGGCCTCTTCCTTCAGGCTTTTGGGGGCCGCGCCCTGTTCGGCAAAACGGCGGACGCTTTCCCAGGTATCCGAGGAAAGGAGGCCCTGCCAGGCAAGGCCCCAGAGAGCCTCCGCGCAGGACCGGGTGTCAAGGCCCAGTTCTTCCTTGATCTCCCAGAAGTCCCGCTCCCGCTCGAAGAAGGCGCGGTGGGCCAGGAACAGTTCCGGCAGATCTTCCTCGCCGCTTCTTTCGGGCAAAACCAGATCCGCGGAGGCGGGGGCGGAGAATGCGGCCCGCCCGTGGCCCGCCCCGTACCAGAAAAGCCTTCCCGCCGCGATTTCCCGGTCGGTTGTTTCCGGGCTGTAACCCGCCGCCCGGCACGGGAATATGTCCCGCTCCCAAAGCAAGATCTGCGCGGCATAGCCCTGCAATTTTTCCCAGGGCGCACAGCCTGCTCCGGACTCCGGGCGGGCGGCTGCGGCCTCGTCCCGGATCAGAATGCCCTGCCGCCTTGCCAGGAACGGGACAAGGACGGATACCGGCCTTTCGGCTATCTGCGGGCGGCTCTTTTTGCGCGACAGGCGCAGCAGTATTTCAAGGTTTTCCCGGTCGCATACCAGCGCCGTTTCCATTCCGGCGACGCGGACATCCCGGACAAGAACGCCCGATTCACAAAGGGCGCGGATCGCGCCTTCAGTCTCCGCCCGGCCCGTCCCGAAAACCGCGCCGATTCTGGCCGGGGCGACCGGCCCCTGGAAACGGAGCCAGGGGCCGAGCAAGCAGGCGGCGTCCGCCTTCCAGGTTTCCGCGAGGTCCCGGTGTACCACGGCCTCAATTTCCGCCCCCTCCCTTTGTACCGGCAGTATCCTGCCGCCCAGGGCCGGGTCCGCCCGCAGCGTTTCCCTGAGATCTTCCGGAATGAAGGCCAGCAGGCTTTCCCATTCGTCAAGCGGGACGGCGACACGCTCGCGCACCCATTCGCTCAGGGAAAGGGCGTCCGGGGGCGCCCAGCCGGGAAGCTCCCGTTTCAGCCGCGCCCGGAAGTCCGCCTCCAGAGCGGCCGGCAGGATCGGGCGGGCCTCCGGTTTTTCCAGCGCCTCCCTGATAATTTGGTCCGCCAGGGCCGTCCTGCCTGCGGAACCCGCCGTCCTGAGATCCGGGCGCTCGTCGTATTCGTACATGTGGGCGCTCGTGTCCTTCCATATTTGCTCGCGGGAAAAGGGCGTGGGGAAGCGGGTGCGGAAGAACGACAGCTTTACTGTTCCCGAGGCGATGTCTTTTACCAGCGCGGCAAAGCCGGGAAGATCGAAACGGTCCTTAAGGCAGCTCCGCCAGGCCTCGGCGGTCAGCGGGAAGTCGTCAAAACCGGAGACCGCGTCGAAGAGCCGCTTGGATCGCTGCCGGGTGAACCAGAGCGGGGTGCGTTTGCCAAAAGCCGTTCGCGTTAGGACGATGGATCGCTCGGCCGCCTCCCGGAACGCCGCCCCGAAAATTCCCGAAGCCTCAAGGTGCCTTTGGAACAGTTTCCGGCCGTCCGCCCCGCTTATGGCGGGTATGCTTTGGCTTATAAGCTCTTCCGGCGCCTCCCCCGCAAGCCGGGGCAGGAACAGCAGCACCGCGTTGTCATCGGCTATGGTTTCCACCCGCACCCCGGCACGGTCTTCCAGATACCGGGAGAGGGCCATGGCGAAGGGGTGGTTTACGGCGCCGCCGCGGAAACTGTGAAAAACGATACGGTACACATCGGTCCGGGAGGGGTCGTCGATAATTTCGACCGGGATATGGCAGGGGCCGGGCAGGGGGACGCCGCCCTGCGCCCGCGCCTGGTTCGTGATAAAGGCCGACAGTTCCCGCGCGGCGGCTTCCGAGAAAGAGGGGAAGGATGCGGCGTTCCCGTTGCCGAAGGCGGAGAACAGTTCCAGAATACGGCGCGACAGCACGGGGCTGCGGAACACCGCGTCGGCATGGTAAAAGGGGGCGAATTCCGATCGTTTCGCAGAGGGGATAACCGTCACCGCCTCGCTGCCTATAGCGCTGATAGTCCAGGATCTTGAGCCGAATTCGAAGCTGTCGCCTATGCGCCGCTCCCAGACGAATTCCTCGTCCAGTTCCCCGATCTTTGTCCCGTCCCCCAGGCGCAGGGAAAAATAGCCCCGGTTGGCGATCACCCCGCCTGCGGTGTAGAGCGTCTGCAAAAGGCCCTTCACTGCGGAAAGCTCCCCGCTCGCGCGGTCAAAGTAGAGCCTCCCCCTGAGCTCCCGGATGCGGTCCCCGCCGTAATACCCCGACAGCATCGTTATTACCGTGTCAAAAGAAGCGCGGGGGAGCGTTTTGAAAGTATAAAAACCCCGGAGGGTTTCGTAGAGTTCGTCGGCATGCCGGTTCCCCCCCTGTTCCTTTTCCGCGCACAGTTCCAGAATCACCTGCGAAAGTACGTCCAGGGGGTTTTCGATCGGGCGGCTTTCCTCGATTTCCCGTTCCCCGGCCGCCCCGGAAAGGGCCGCCGCCGTAACCAGGTCCATCCCGTGGAAAGGGATGACGACCCCCCGCGAGACGCGGCCGACCCCGTGCCCCGATCGGCCGATACGTTGCAGGGCCGACGCCGCCGAGCCGGGGCATCCGGCAAGGATAACCTCGTCCACGCTGCCTATGTCGATTCCCAATTCCAGGGAACTGGTGGCGACCACACAGGAGAGCCGGCCCCCGGCAAGGCGCTGTTCTACCGCGTACCGGACTTCCCGGGAAAGGGAGCCGTGGTGGGCAAAGGCGACTTGCCCGGACAGCGGCCGGTTTGTTTTCTGCGCCGCCAGCTCCTCCGCGCGTTTGTTGATGAGCAGGGCTATGCGTTCCGCCCGCTGGCGGGAATCGGTGAACACCAGGACGGTGCGCCGGCAGCGCTCCCCGTCAAAGCCGAGCCTCTCCAGCGCGGCCTCTGCCAGGGCGGCGTAGCGCTTTCCGTAATGGGGCGGCCTTGCCCCGTTTTCCCCGGCGGGGACGGGCGGCCCGGGCGGTTCAGGCGGGAACTCCACCAGCAATTCAATCTTTTTTTCGATTTTTGGCGACACGATCCGTACCGTGCGCCCAAGGCCGCCCGCGAATTCCGCCGCGGCGCTTTCGGGCTTTACCGTGGCGGAAAGCGCGGTTCGCTGGAATTCCCCGGCAACAAGGGAAAGCCGGTCGATCTGGCAGGAGAGGAAGGCGCCGCGCTTTCCGGCAAGCACGGAATGGATTTCGTCAATGATAAGGTACTTTACCTTTGACAGCGCCTCCCTTCCCCGGGGGTTGAGCAGCAGTATGGCGAGGCTTTCAGGAGTCACCGCCAGAATGGAAGGCGGCGCGGCGAGGAAACGCCGCCTCTGGGATTCCGGGGTGTCGCCGGAACGGGTCTCCACCCTGATGCCGGGAAAGGGCTCTCCGGCAAGGCCGAAGTAATTTTTCAGGGAGCGGAGGGGTTCCAGGATATTCCGCCTGATGTCCTCGTTCAGGGCCTTGAGCGGGGACACGTAAAGGACCGCAAGGCCGGCGGCGTCGTAGGTTTTGTCGATAAAGCGGGAAATCGCGGAGAGAAAGGCGGTAAGCGTCTTGCCGCTTCCGGTGGGCGCTATGGCAAGCACGTTTTCCCCTGCGGCAATCAGCGGCCAGGCTTCCTCCTGCACCGCCGTGGGCCTGCCGTAAGTTTCGGCAAACCATGAGCGGACCAGCGGGTGAAAGCTCGGGGGAAACATGGGGAAAGTATAGCCGTGAACCGCCGCCTTGTAAACGCGGTTTTCTTAAACCGGGCGGTCTTTGGGAGTGACCCGGCCTCCCCGCCATCCGGCGGAAAGCGGCGGTATCACCCGCATAACCGCCCATGAAAACCGCTACTCTCCATCCCGGCCCTGTTTCTCCGCCAGGGCGATCATCTCCCGCACCGATCTTATTTGCAGCTTGTCAAACAATTGGTTGCGATACCAGTAAGCCGTGTTTTTTTTGATCTTGAGCCGTTTGCAAATATCCTCGTACCTGAAACCCTGCATCATCATTTCCGCAATGGCCAGTTCCCGGGATGAGAGCCTGTCCAGGGCGCTGACGGTAAGGCCGCGCTGCCGGGCCGTCAGAGACGGATTCGTCAGAGACGGCTTTGCTATCAACGGTTCCGTTAATGCCGGTTCTGCCAATGGCAATTCCGCCGGGGCCGGTGCGGCAGGTTTTGTTTCAGCATAAGACAATGGGGCGTTCCCGTTTTCGCCTTCCTCCTGCCCGGCGATTTCCACAATCCTTTCCTCGCTGATAAGGCGCCTGCCCCGGAAGGAATACAAAAGATACGGTTCCACCGCCAGATACAGCACCGCCAGCGCAACGGCAATGGCGAGATACACCGTGTAGAGCAGGCTGGTATTGTCACGGAAGGCTTCAATCAACGCGCCCAGAATCAGTACCGAAGCCGCAAAGGAGATTCCGATCATCACCGGAGAAATGAACCGTGAAGGGTAGCGTTTGGTCATCACCAGTCCGTAATAGGAGGTCAAAAAACAGGCGGCGCAGCCGGGGCCAAGGAGTGCGCAGGCCGGCAGTGCCAGGGCGGGAACGTAGAGTGACACAATAGCGAGAATGAAACCCGCCACAGAAACTACTACCGAAATGAAAACAATGCGGAGGGGCGAAAGGCGGAAACGCCGCAGCAGGCCATACCCCCCGACGGCGAGCGCGGAGAACGACATATAAAAAACAAAGACGCCGTGTTCCACCCCTTCCGCCGCTGAAATGCCGAAGGAAAACATGATATTGCCCAAAAAGCACAGGGCAAAAAGCCCCGCGAACAGCCGCCGGGGGCAGACTAAACCCGCCCCTTTCCGTACATACTCCGGCCACGCCCTTGCCGGCAGCTTCCAATAAAAGGCAAGCTGCAAAACAAGGGCAACTACATTGAAGATTTTGAACGCCCCGTAGGGTACTTCAAAAAACTGGTTCTGCATGAAGGCCGCTATGATAAAAATAAGGCCGTAGGCGGCAAACAAATGTTTAACCGCGCACCGGTCACTGAAAAGGCCGACTATGAGGGCGGTTTCAAAGCCGATCATCACACAACAGCAGAGGAGTTGTATCAGAAAGAACATGGTTAGCCACAGGGAGGGAAACGGCAGATAAAGCGCCGCCGCCGAGGCAAGCGCCAGGCTGGCCAAAACCCGTTCAGCCCGCACAATATGCCGGGGGAAAATCACCATATAGGCGATGGAAATAAGGTACCCGGCCACAATAAGGGGCATCAGGTTTCCGCTGTCCATGCCCAGCGGCAGCCGGCCCACCACCGCCAGGGCCGTGCCGGAATAGCTGAATACCCCAACCTGCCAGGCGGTAAACATGGCAAAACAGAGCAGCCAGGGCAGGCCCAAATCCAGCCGTTTCCGCTCATTATCCGCCAGTATTGAATCGCCCATAAACCGGCTCCATGACCTGATCGGAAGGCCGGGGTCCATACTCCGGCCAGTATAATAAATTTCCCATCCAACGAAGATACCTCGGGGTAAGCCCCGAAGTATTTCAATTTACCCAAACCCGCCCAAAAAGCAAGCCCGGGTTTTTCATGGAAAATGAAGAATCCAGGAGCAAGCTCCGGGGCATGGCTCACGCCTTCCAATCAATTTTTTTCGCTTTTTTGGTAAAACCCCTTAAATTTGAGGGTTACTTTGGGGGATCGAGCGGGCACAATACAGGGAACCAAGGAGTAAAAAATGATACCGTTTGTTTCAGCGTATGTACGGGATCAATATCAGATTCATGTTGGGCGCATCCGGCGCAAGCGCCGGACCGGGCTTTCCGGGGTTCCGCCCCGCTCCAGCCCCGGCGCTCCGCGCCGTGGCGCGCTTCGCGCCCCCTCCAATCCCTTGCGCGGGCAAGTGCGCGGCGCCGGCCTTGCCCTGGCGCTTTTCTGCCTGTTGGCGGCGGCCTGCGATTTTCCCCAGGGTTTCGGCGAAGGAAAAGGCCGCCTCAGTGTTGTTCTGCCCGGGGCCCGGACGGAAGGACCGGCGCAGAACCTTGCGGCCCGGGCGGTACGCCTGCCCGAACCGGTAACCGGCGGTATGGACTACACCCTTGATTTTTACAAACTTGGCAAAAACTTTTCCGTCGGCCCAACCCGGGAAAAGGTGGTTACCGTCGAACTTGAGCCGGGGTATTGGGATATTGCGGTAAGCGCCTGGTACGGTTCCGCTATAGCCGCGCTGGACAAGAAACCCCAGGTGGAAATACGGACGGGGCGGGAAAATTCCGTATCCTTCACGATGAACGCCGATGATTTTATAACGCCGGACATATCCGCATGGGTGAATCAGGATAAAAACCTGAGCATATCGGATTCTCCTGCCAGCCTTGCGATAACAATAACGGGTACTACTGCTTTTTCCGGTATTAACGGATGGACCGACAACTTTGCCTATCGGAGGTATTACGAAGATGCAGACGGAAACAGAGCCGATATTGACGGCACCCCCGTCTCTTTTTCCGGCCCCGGAACAAGATCCCTGAGCTATACGGTGAATCCCGCCGGTTTGGGCGCGGGCACATTCTACTATTACGCGGAAATCTCCAATGCCTATAGCTACGCTCCTCCGGAAGGCGGGTCGTCAACGTCAGGTACGGCGAAGAAAAGCATCTATGTGGCCCGTGTCGTGGTGGCCGGCGGTACAAGCTATTCTGTCGGTGATACCGGCCCCGGCGGGGGAATCATCTTCTATGTAAACTCAGGCGGATTTACCAGTAACGGCGTTACCTGCCGTTATCTGGAGGCTGCTCCGGTAAATTTGAGCGGCGCGCAATGGGGCGCGGACGGAACCTTGACAGGAGCAAACGGAACCGCCATCGGAACGGGATACAGCAATACCCGGACTATTATTGCCGCCTTAAGCAGCGGCATACCCGAATCAGGAAGGGCGGCCCAGCTCTGCGATGCCTACAGCAATAATGGTTATGCCGACTGGTTCCTCCCCAGCCAGGACGAACTACGGGCCCTTGCCGATTCATTCCTCTCCCTGGGGATCTCCACTATAGGCGGATCCGTTTGGTCGTCAACAGAGATAGATGCCGCTACCGCATGGTGCGATGGCCATGCTGCCGGCGGAGGCGGCCCTCCCTGGGCTGATCCCAAAACTAATCCGCTTGAGTACCGCCCCATCCGGGCCTTTTAGGGGGAAAGCATGAAACATTCGTACTGTCTGCCTGTTGCGTTATGCGTAATGCTGCTGTTTTCCGTAAAGGCGGCGTACGGTCAGACCACGATGCCCACGGCATCGGACATGGAAAGCCTTTTGGACACCGAAGAAGTCTCCTGCTCCCAGGCCGCGTATTTTGTCCTTGCCGCAGCAATGGAAAACCCGCCGCCCAATCCCGGAGCGGCTTTTGCCGAGGCGCTGGAAAGGGGCTGGCTCCCGGCAAAGGCGGAAAGCGGTTCCGGCGTTACCCTGGGCGGCCTTTCCCTGCTTGTTATGAAAGCCTTTGGCCGGCGTGTGCCAAACGCGGGCCTTTTGTACCGCCTCTTTCCGGGCAGCCGCTACGCGTACCGGGCACTGGCCAGCCAGGGCTTTATCGAAGGCCGCGCATATCCCAGCCTCAAAGTTTCGGGGGAACAATTTTTGCGGATCCTTGAAAAGATCCTCGCTGAAGGAGAAACAGAATAATGAAAAAAACGCCGCTTCATTCGTTTTGTTTTTGGGTAATGTTCTTCCTCTTTGCCGCGCCGTTCTGCTTTTCACAGGACTTCGGCCTCATCGTGAATCAAAAGGCCCTGCTCGCCGACGAGGATACGTCTTCCGCCGCAATCGAATATACCGGTACTGCCATACCCTGGCTCGCCGCGCCGCTGGGAGGAAAGGCGGATCTCTACGTTTCGGGGGGATTAAGCGCCCATTACGATGACGAAGCATGGAAATCCCTGCCGGAATTGTACCGCAGTGAAATCTCGGTAAACCCAGGGCCCGGCTTTCGCCTTGAGATTGGCCGCATTCCCTTTAGGGAAAGCCTCTCCTTTGTCTGCGCGGGGCTTTTTGACGGCCTTTCCGCCGGATTTACCGTCGGCGGGGGACGCTTGCGTACCGGTTTGTTTTACACCGGCCTCCTCTACAAAAAGGCGGCGTATATTTACATGAGTCCGGCGGATCAGGCGGATTATAGCAATAAAGACAGTTATTTCGCCTCACGCCGTTTCATAGCGGCCCTTACCTGGGAGAAAACGAGCGTCTTCAATACCCTCGGCGGGCTTTCATTCTCCGGGTTATGCCAGTTCGATTTGAACGATACGGAGACCCGCATCCATTCACAATACCTGGAAGCGCAATATACGGCGCCTCTGGGCGCCCGCTTTAACACGGTCTCCGGCGCGGTCATCGAAGCAGCGGAAGAAAGCGGCAAAGATCCCTACGCCGCCTTTGCCCTTTCAGCCGAAATACAATGGCTCCTTCCCACCGCCCTGTCCGATGTGTTGACGATAGGCGTCCGTTTTTCCTCCGGCGCGTGGAATGACGGCTTGGGGGTTTTTATTCCCGTCACCGCCGAAGCCCAGGGAAAAATCTTGCGGCCCATGTTTTCAGGGATTGCTTTGGCGGAGGCCGCGTATAGCGCCCGTTTACACCGCACGCTTCAGGCGATGGTATCCGGGGCCTATTACCTACGAACCGATAAAAGCACCTATCGCAGCCCCGGCATGGACGCAAGCTCCGCCTCGCCGCTTTTGGGGGCCGAATTCTACGGCGCCCTCAATTTTTCGCCCTTTCACGATCTCCTGTTTTCCCTTGGCGGCGGCGTATTCCTGCCGCAGACCGGAAAAGTTTTTTCGGCTGATACTGGGATCAAATACCGTCTTGAATTGACGGCCGGCATTTCATTATGAGGAGGGTGACTATGAAGAGCATACTCGTCTGTTTTGGACTGTGTATCGGTGCCGCCGCGGCGTTTTCACAGGATTTGCAGGCCCGGTTCGTTGAGGTATCAGGCAGGGTAGAAATAAGGGAGGCCGGTTCATCCGGCTGGAAAACAGCCGCGCCGGGTCTTTCTGTCGGAGGGAACACGGTCATCGCCACGGGCTTTAGAAGCAGCGCCGTTATTTCTCTGGGCAGTTCCCGCCTTGGGGTCCGCCCTTTGACCATGCTGACCCTGGAAGAGCTCACCCAAAGGGGCGGTACCGAGGAAACGTCCCTCTATCTGCGAACCGGAAGGGTACGGGCAACGGTAGACCGGCCTGCCGGATTGGCTGTAGATTTTAAGGTGAGGTCCCCGACCGTAACCGCGTCGGTACGGGGAACTTCCTTTGAATTCGACGGTATCAATCTGCGGGTTGAAAACGGCCTGGTACTCCTGGCAAGCCCCAAAGGGCAGAAGGTCTATGCGGCCGAAGGACAGCGGAGCCGCGTTGACAAGAGCAACCAAAACCGGATAGTCCCGCCCTTTGAGCTTGAAACCGCATTGTTACAGCCGCTCATTCCCGAACCGGCCGATGCCGTTATTGGCGCCGCGCTGCCCGGAATTTCACCGGACCCAGGATCGGATCCGGGTACACGCATTTACATAGGATGGCCGTAACCACCGCTGTCATTGCGCAGGATCTCTCTGCCGCTTGCCCGGGTACGGGTAGCGGTTTTCCACCACGCGTTGAACTGTTTTGAAAAACGGGAATGGAATTAGGTAATGGAAGGTTTTGGGGAAACTTTGTCCATTGTAAAAGTTGACCGCCCGGCGCTCAAACCTTGTGGCAGCGCGTGAGTCCCCCGCCGGTTTCCCGCATGGCCGGCCGCTCGCGGAAACAGCGTCCTTCGGCAAGGGGGCAGCGTTCGGCAAAGGCGCAGCCGGAGATCTCCGCCGTGGCGGGCCTTACTTCGCCCTGGGGCGCTGCTGCCGCCTTTTCGTCCGGGAGCCCGGACGCCGGCCCGCCCGCGTTGCCGGACGGCCCCCGGCTTACCGCGGAAAAGAGCAGCCGGGTGTAGGGGTGCCGCGCGTTGAGGTAGAGGTTCTCCGCCGGGGCCTCCTCCATAAGCTCGCCCCGGTACATGACGCCGATTCGGTCGCAGAAGTACGACGCCACCTTGAGGTCGTGGGCTATGAACAGGAACGACAGTTTGTGCCGGGCCTTGATCTCCAGAAGCAGGTTCAGTATCTGCCCTTGGATGGAAACGTCAAGGGCGGAGACTACCTCGTCGCAGATGAGGAGTTCGGGCTTCATAAGGAGGCCCCTGGCTATGGATATTCTCTGCCGCTGGCCCCCGGAGAATTCCGCCGGCCGCCTTTCCAGGTCCGCTTCCGAAAGGCCTACTTCTTCCAGAATAGCCGCAGCCTCGGCGCGGGCCTGTTTCTTCCCCGGCCACCGCGACGAAAAACGGTAGCCCGAGACGAGCACCTCGTGAATCGTCATCCGGGGGTTAAGGGAGCGGGCGGGGTCCTGGAACACGTACTTGACCTTTTCCCGGTATTTTTTAAGCTCCCCGAATTTCAGACGCCGCACGTCGGTACTGTCGTTGAAAAGAACGGCGCCCCGGTCGCTTTCGTACATTCTGACCAGGAGCCGCGCGGTAGTGGTTTTGCCGCAGCCCGATTCCCCGACGAGGCCGTAGCTTTCGTTTTTGTCGATGGAAAAGGACACGTCGTTTACGGCGTACACAAAGCGGCCGAATCCGGCGAAGAATCCGGCCTCCAGGTTGAATCGCTTGCCCAGGTTTTTGACGGTGATTACTGCCACAGTCCGCCCCCGTTAAGCGCGCAGCGTATCAGGTGCGCGGGACCGCCGGCGCTAACGGAATCGCCGTGAGCGCCGGAAAGCGGCGCCAGTTCGGGAACGGCGGCGGCGCATTCGTCCCGCGCCCGCGCGCAGCGGGGGGCGAAGGGGCAGCCGGGTTCGGGCCGCGCCGGATCGGTAACTTTTCCCGGAATGGGGACGAGCCGTTCCCGGGAATAGTGGCTGCCGAAGCGGGGGCTTGCCGCGATAAGGCTTTTCGTGTAGGGGTGGCGCGGCGCGGAGGCGATGGCCGGGGAATCGGCGCTTTCCATTACCATGCCCCCGTACATCACCATGATCCGGTCGGAAATGTCCGCGACCAGATCGATGTCGTGGCTGATAAAGATGATCGAAATTTGCCGGCTTTTCCGCAGTTCCCGCAGCAGTTCCACGATCTGCTTCTGTATGGTTACGTCCAGCGCCGTGGTCGGCTCGTCGGCGATGAGGAGTTCGCAGTTCTGCGCGAGGGCCAGGGCTATGCCGATGCGCTGGAGCTGCCCCCCGGAAAATTGGTGGGGAAAGTTCGCGAGCCGCTCCCTCCCATTGGGAAGCCCGGTCTCGGCGAGCAGGGCTGCGGCCTTTGCCGCAGCCTCTTCCCCTCTGACGGCGGGGTTGCTGTTGCGCAGGGTTTCCAGGAATACGCTTGCCATGTTCTGCAAGGGATCGTAGGACCTTCCCGGCTCCTGGAAGATCATCCCTATTTTCCTGCCCCGGTATTCCCGCATTTCTTCCGCAGAAAGGCCGAGCAGTTCCTTGCCCGCGTATTTGACCGATCCCGACACATCCGCGCTTGCAGGCAGCAGTCCGGGTACCGCCTGGGTGCTCACGCTTTTCCCGGAACCGCTTTCCCCGACAATGCCCAGTATGCTCCCCCTTTCAAGCGAGAAGGATACGCCCCTTACCGCCTGGACATGGGAACGGGCAACGCCGCGCAGCGCCTGGAACGAGACCCGCAGATCGTTTACTTCGAGGAGGGGCGCGGGGGAAAATTCATTCATGTCCGCCTCCCTTATATGAATCGGAGGCGATGCCTCCTTCATACTGAGCCGGGGGCGGGGGCGTTGCGGGGGTGTCCCCCGCAGAGGGGGTAGGCCGGGACCCTGGCCCGGCCGCAGGGGGAGGCTTCCCCCCTGGCCGGTTATTGGTTTTTCTTTTACCGAAGCGCGGAAAGATTGTGTGGTACGGATCGTAATAGTCCCGCAGCGCGTCGCCGACAAAGTTGTACGCCAGGGTTACCCCCAGGAGGAACCATACCGGGCCCAGGAGCCAGGGGTAGTTGCGGAGGTTGCCCAGCGTGGAAATGTCCCGCTTGATAAGCGAGCCCCAGCTGACCGCCGGATCGACGATGCCAAGCCCCAGGTAGGAGAGGGTGGTCTCGGTGAGGATGAAGCCGGGGATGCTCAGGGCTATGCTTACGATGAGGAGGCTGGCGATCTGGGGGATGATGTGGGCCGATATTATCACGAGCGGGGGGATCATCTCCAGCTGCGCGTTCATTACGAATTCCTCGCGTTTTATGGCGTGGACCATGCCCCGGATGGTCCGGGCGGAACCAGGCCAGCCGACAAGCGACAGTATTAGTGTTATCATCATGTAGGACTGGCCTGAGTCCATGTTGTTTGAAAAGAGGGAGCGCAGAAACAGTATTAGGTAAAGGCCGGGGACGAGCATGAAGAATTCCGAGAAGCGCATGATGGCCCAGTCGGTAAAGCCCCCGAAATAGCCGGAAAGGCCGCCGAACAGTATTGCCAGCGCGAGGGAGATAAAGGTGGCGATAAAGCCGATGGTCAGCGAGATGCGGCTGCCGTAGATGATGCGGGAGAAAAGGTCCCTGCCCAGATTGTCGGCCCCCATGAGGAATACCGGGTAGGAATTGTACGCGCCGCCCCCGGTGGTAAAAAGATGGCGTTCCGCGGGTATAAGGCCCCAGAGCCTGTAGGGCTGCCCTTTGGCGAAGAATCGGACCGGCGTATACGCGCCCTGTACCCGGGCGTATTTCCAGCTTATGGTGTTGGTTACCCGCGCTTCCTGCGCCCGGAGCTTCCCCCCGGCAAGGCGCAGATTGGGCGGGTGGTAGGTTTTGTCCGCGAAGGACGTGGCGGGGCCGTAGGGGGCGATGAATTCCGCGAAGATCATGAGCAGGTAGAGGATGAGGAGCAGGACGAGGGAGGCCATGCCCAGGGGCCTGAGTTTTAGGTAGTTTAAAAAACGCCC
>JAIRRR010000143.1 GCA_031255875.1 Treponema sp. | reverse complement strand
ATGCCCGCCTTCTCCTCGTCAATCGCCAATGACGCCTTGAGTTTTTCGGCGCGTCGATCGTTTTCCCCGGCGGAGCGTTTCAGGGCGGCGGCCTGGTCCAAAAGCTGGCGGTCGCCGCTTTCAAGAACAGCCGCGTATTCGGGCTGTTCGGGCGATTCGGCGGCAAGGGCGCCGTGGCGCAGAAAAAGCGCGCGGAGCTGCTCTTCCGCCTCGGCGATGCGCCGCTCCAGGGCCGGTATCTTCCTAGAAACCCCGCCCTCCGGCGCGAAGGAAGCGGTAACGCGCTGGCGTTCTCCCTTTAACACGGCAATTTCGGACTGGACGGCCGACTGCGCATCGCGGGAACGGCTAAGCTCGCCCAGCGCTTCCATGACGGAAGCGCCGTAGGCCGCCTCTCCGGGGGCGTCCTGCGCGAATTTTTCACCGGCGGCGCTAAAAATGCGCTGCAAATTGCCTTTGTTCCTGCCCAGGAAAGAACGGAGCACCATGCCCTGGGCGCCCTTGCCTATCCACGCGAAAACGTTCGATTCTTCCCGCTCGCCCAGCGCGTCAACGCGGCCCTCCAGGGACTGTATCTTTGTCAGGAGCGCTTCGGCCTGGGCGCGGAAAGGCCCGGCGAATTCCTCGAACTCCGGGTCCTGCAAAACAAGCTCCCCAAGGCGGGCATGGAGCAGGAAAACACCCCTGCCCATTTCGGAACTTTCCTGCTCTTTCTTGCGTATATCTTCTTCAAGCTGCTTTAGCCGGGCAATATCGGCCTGGGCCGCCTTGATGCCTTCCCGGTGGTCGTGAATCGCCTGCGTCAGGCTCCGGTACTCCGGCGCCTCGTCCTGCATGCGGGGCAGCAGGGATTGCCCAAGCCGGGTCAGAACCGCGTCCGCCGAGGCAAGATCCGCCTTTTTCCGGCTTTCCAGCTCCTTAATCGTCCTTTTCCGTTCATCCATAATAGGAAAAAGTATAGGTTATCACATTCTGCTTGACAATACGGCGAATCCCCCGCAATATGGTATAAACGCAAACTACTGAGCCTGCTCCCGGACCGGCCGGGTTTCGGAACAGGATTCATTATTATCCAGTTCAGGATTCTTCATGAACGCCAGCGTTCATGTTCGATACAAATACCGCTAAAGGCGGCAAAAAATAGGAGTTACCATGAGTTTTTCAAGCGATCTCATTAGAAATGTAGCCATTGCCGGTCACGGAGGTACTGGTAAAACCACTCTTTTCGAACATCTTCTCTTTACGGGCGGGGTTATTCCCAGGGCCGAGACCACCGAGTCCGGAAAAACCGTGGGGGATTCGGCCCCGGAGGAAATTGAGCGAAAAATTTCCGTTCACGCGGCCCTGGCCCATATCGAAAGGTCGGGCAAGAAGATCAATATATTCGATACTCCCGGATCATCGGACTTTATCGGGGATGTGATTCTCAGTTTCCGGGCTTCGGAATTCGCCCTTCTTACGGCGGACTGCCGTTCCGGCGTCCAGATCGAGACCGTCAAGCTGTGGCGCAACCTGGAAAGCCGCAAAATGCCCAGGGGCTTTTTCATTACCCGGCTGGACGACGAGCGGGCGGATTACAACAGGGTGCTCGCCGACATAAAGGAAAAGTTCAAGGTAGAGCCGGTGCCCTTTACCCTGCCCATGGGGGCCGGGGCGGATTTCAGGGGGGTGGTCGATGTGCTCAACTCCAAGGCCTATTTTATCCAGGGCGACGGTTCCGCGCTTGAAAAGGAGGGGCCGGTCCCCGCCGAATACGAGGAGCCTGCCGCGGAACTGCGGGAAAAGCTGATAGAGGCCGCCGCCGAGGGCGACGACGCGCTCATGGAAAAATACATAGAGCACGGCTCCCTTGCCCCGGACGAGATGCGCGCCGGGCTTATCAAGGCCCTGGCTGCCGGCTCCTTTGTCCCGGCATTTGCCGGCGTGGCCCTGAAAAATTCCGGGATGGCCCCGCTCCTGGACTTTATCGCCGAAATATGCCCGGAGCCCCGGAGTTCCCAGGATCTTGCCGCCGGCGCGGACGGCGCCCAGGCCGTTGTGCCCCTTGATCCGGAAAAGCCCCTCTCCGCCCTGGTGATCAGGACCGCGTATGATCAGTTTTCCGGCAAGCTGTCGTGGCTCAAGGTAATCACCGGCAAACTTTCCGCAGATTCGGAGGCCAGCAATGTCTCGGAAAACAAGAAGGAACGTATCGGCAAGCTCTATATCTGCCAGGGGAAGAAACTTGAGGAGGTAAGGGAGCTTTTTGCCGGGGATGTGGGGATCGTCGCCAAGTCCGCCACGCTTAAAACCAACGACACGCTTGCCGCAATCGACTCGGGCTTCAGCTTTGTGCCCCTGCGGTTCCCGGAGCCGGTACACGCGGTGGCGGTAAACGCGGCGGCCAAGAAGGACGACGACAAGCTGGGCGAATTCCTGGTAAGGGCCGCCGAGGAAGACAGGACCTTCCGCTACAACTACAACGCGGAAACCAAGGAAACCGTTATTTCCGGCATGGGCGAATTGCAGATCAACATCATCCTGGACAAGATCCGGTCCAGCCAGAAGATCGAAGTGGAGACCCACGTACCCAGGGTGGCCTACCGCGAAACCATCACCAAAAAAGCCGGGGCGGAATACACCCACAAAAAGCAGACCGGCGGCCACGGCCAGTACGGCAAGGTTGTCATGGAGATAGCCCCCCTCCCCCGGGGGGAGAACTACCAGTTCGTCAACGCCATCTTCGGCGGCGCTATCCCCAGGAACTATATCCCCGGCGTGGAAAAGGGCATTGCCGAGGGGATGGCCCGGGGCACCATGGCCCAATACCCCGTTGTGGATGTGGAGGTAAAACTTACCGACGGCAAATACCACCCCGTAGATTCATCGGAGCTTTCGTTCAAACTTGCCGCCCGCAACGCCTTTAGGGAGGCCATGCGCCAGGCCAGCCCCACCCTTCTGGAGCCCATCATGAACCTTACGGTTTTTGTGGAGGAGAAGTACCTGGGCGATGTCATGTCGGACCTGTCCGGGAAACGGGGCAAGATCCTGGGCCAGGATTCCGTGGGCGGCATCGCGGAAATCCGCGCCGAGGTGCCCCAGGCCGAGCTGCTGCGCTACTCCATCGACCTCCGCTCCATAACGAGCGGCACCGGCTCTTTCGGCGTGGAGTTCGACCACTACGCGCCGAT
>JAIRRR010000129.1 GCA_031255875.1 Treponema sp. | reverse complement strand
CCTTTTTTACCGGCTCTATGCCGACGCCAGCGTGCCCATGGGCGTAACGGACGGATCGGGCGCCTTTGTCGCGGTCAATACGGAATGCAAGCGGATCATCGGCAGCTTTGCCGACCCCGACGCCCAGGACGCGGATCTTCCCGCAAGGTTCCTGGAAGAGGCCCTGAGAGATTCCCCGGATTTCAGCCAGTTTATCCGGAGCGGGGAAGAGAGGCGGCGCTTCCCCCTGTCCATCCGCAACAGAAAGAACACGGAACGCAAGTTCCAGGTCGTGGTCTGGCACATCCGCGGGGGGACGGCGGCCGGCCGGAACGGGCCGTTCTTCGGGATTGCCCTGTACGACCTTACCAGGGAATGGCGCGAGGAAAAACGCCTGAAACAGATAGTCCTCAACGCCGAAGCGGCTGCCGAGGCCAAGAGTCTCTTTCTCGCGAATATGAGCCACGAGATTCGCACCCCGATCCAGACGATTATCGGCATGACCGAGCTTCTCCAGGACAAAAAGCTCGACCAGGAGCAGGCCGAGTATTCGCGGCAGATTAAATTTTCCGCGGACGTGCTTCTGTCCCTTATCAACGACATTCTCGACTATTCCAAGATCGAGGCGGGGAAGAT
This sequence comes from Treponema sp., assembly GCA_031255875.1. Classification (GTDB taxonomy): domain Bacteria; phylum Spirochaetota; class Spirochaetia; order Treponematales; family Breznakiellaceae; genus JAIRRR01. Next base: position 3,081 of record JAIRRR010000129.1, on the reverse strand, counting down.
GGAGCTTGAAAACATCGACTTCGACCTTGAACAGGCCGTGGAGCAGGCGGTGGAGATGGTCTCGCTGGAGGCCCACAAGAAGGGGCTCGAAATCACGCTGGATATTCCGCCGGACGCGGGCATTATTGTCCGGGGGGATCAGAACAAATTCCGGCAGATCGTGATCAACCTTGCGAAAAACGCGGTGAAGTTTACCCGGCAGGGCGGGGTGCTTATCACGGCGAGGCTTGCAACGCTCGGCGGCGGGGAGGCGGTCCGCGTCTCCGTAGCCGATACCGGGGTGGGGGTGCCGCCGGAATCCCGGGGGCAGCTTTTCACTACTTTTTTCCAGGTAGACGCTTCCCATACCCGGCGCTTCGGGGGTACGGGGCTGGGGCTTGCCATCTCGCGGGACCTTGTGGAACTTATGGGCGGGAATATCGGGATGAACCCGAACAAGCCGGACGGCTCGGTCTTCCACTTTACGGTTCCGGTTACACGATCCGGCGCGGCGACTCCCGCCCCCAGGGACAGCCTGGCGGCGATCGACCGGAATATCCGCATACTTGTCGCGGACGACTACGCCGATTCGGCGCGGGTGCTGGCCTCGTATCTAAACGATTTCGGATTTGACCGGGTGGAAACCGTTTCTTCCGGCGAGGAGGCGCTTGAGGAGATGCGCGTGGCCGCCTCGATGAACAAGCCCTTCGAGCTGTGCTTTATCGACATGATCATGCCCAGGATGGACGGATGGCGGCTCGCGGCCGAGATAAACAGCGACAAGAAGATCAACCATGCCCGGCTTGTCCTGATAGTCCCCCAGGGCCTTCTGGGCGCTGACGCCAAGATGACCCTGCTCCGCTGGTTTAACGCCAATGTGAACAAGCCGGTCAAACGCCGGGATCTCGCCTCCTGCATCGGGGCCGCGCTCGCCGAAGCCGCCGTTGACCTGGAGGCGGCCCCGCCCGGGGCCGTTGTCTCCGGGACGGACTCCCCCGGCGCGGCGGGCGCCGATGCCCGGGCCGCAGCCAGGGACGGCCCGGACAGGCCGCTGATCCTCATCGTGGAAGACAACCCGGTCAACCAGAATCTTTTCGCGATGATCATCGGCAAGCTGGGCTACCGGACAATTACCGCCGATGACGGCGTCGACGCCCTTGAAAAGGCCGCCGCCCACCCGGTGTCGCTTGTTTTTATGGACATCCAGATGCCCCGCATGAACGGCTACAAAGCTGCGGCGGAACTGCGGAAGCAGGGCTTTGCCAGGCCGCTGATCGCCGTTACCGCGAGCGCCCTTGCCGACGAACGCCTGAACTGCATACAGGCGGGTTTTAACGATATTCTGGTCAAGCCCTTCAAGCGCCCGGATATTGAGAAGGCGCTTCTCACCTGGCTCGCAAAAGGCAGGACCCCCGCAGGCCCCGCGGCCCGGGGATTCGCCCGGGAAGCCGCCGCCGCGCCGGACAGGACCGGCATGGGGGAGGCCGCCGCACGGCCCGTCTTTGAACCGGGCGATCTGAAAGAGACCTTTATGGCCGAAACCGAGCTGATCGACTCCATGCTGGCAAAATTCATCGCCCGGACCGAGAAACAAGTAGAAGAAAGTATGCCCCGGGCCGTCCGGCTCGGGGACTGGGAGACCGCCGTGAGGGAAGCCCACACTATCAGGGGGGCGGCGCTCAACCTGTCCGGGAAAGAGCTGGGGGCCGCCGCCGCCCGGCTGGAACAGGCATTGAAGGAACCGGGCCGCGCCGAAGCCGCCTCCGCCCTGGCCCTGGTAAAAGAAGCGTTCGGCCGCTTCAAAGCCGCCGCCATGGCCTACCTTGGCGGGAGGATCGCCCCATGACTTATACCAGCCTCCACACCCATACGGATTTCTGCGACGGCAAGGACGATGTGGAAACCATGTGCCGGGCCGCCTTTGAAAAAGGTTTCGCCTCCGTCGGGTTCAGCGCCCACGCCCCCGTGGACCACGCGATAGGGAGGACGATCTGGCACCTTCCCCAGGAACGCCTCGGCGAGTACCTGGACGCCGTCCGGTCTGCCAAACAGCGCTGGGCCGGGAAGATCGACGTCTACCTTGGGCTGGAAGTGGACTATATCAGGGGCCGCATGGGGCCGGCCGACCGGGCGTACCGGGAACTCGGCCTGGACTACATTATCGGCGCGGTGCACTACGTTTTCCCGCCGGACGGCGGCGAGCCTTCCATCGTGGACCTTGCGGCGGAAGAATTCGAGACCGGGCTCATCGGCCGTTTTGGCGGCGACGGGGAAGCGCTCGCAGCCGCCTATTGGGAAGCGGAGGCGGAAATGATCCGCCTGGGCGGCTTCGACATCCTGGGGCATTTGGATCTGGTAAAGAAAAACAATTCCGGGGACCGGTGGTTTTCCACCGCCGCGCCGCCCTACCTGGAAAAATCGGCCGCGCTCATCCCCCTTATCGCCGCAGCGGGCTGCGTTGTCGAAGTAAACACCGGCGGGATGAACCGCGGCATCATCGGCGAGCCCTACCCCTCGCCCCGGCTCCTTTCCCTGCTATGCCGGGCGGGCGTCCCGGCCGCCGTCACCGCCGACGCCCACGAAACCGCCCATCTGGGCGGCCACTACGGGGAAGCAAGGGACGCGCTCCTCAAGGCGGGCTACCGCCGGGCTGCCGTCTTCAAAGGCCGCAGGGCCGGAAAACCGCTCTGGGAAAGCGAGGAAATTTAGTACCAGCGGCCGCCCGGGGCCGGACTACCTGTTCCGCCTTTCGTCCGCGGTTTTACATTCGATGCACATCAGGGCGTAGGGGATCGCCTCGAGCCTTTCCCGGGGGATGCGCTTGCCGCACTTCATGCAGAGGCCGTACCGGCCCTGCTGGATGCGGGTCAGGGCCGAATCGATAAGGCGGAGCCGTTTCAGGTCCTGGGAACCAAGGGCCTCGATCATTTTGCGGTCAATATCGTCGGAGGCAATGTCCGCCAGGTCTTTGGGGTCCATGCCTTCCATTATTTCCTTGAAATCTTTATTGCCGGCCATCAGATTGGAGATGATCTCCTTCTTGAGATTGGTCAGGGACTTTTTCATCCGGGAAACGAATTCTCGATCCATGATTGACCTCCC
>JAIRRR010000319.1 GCA_031255875.1 Treponema sp. | reverse complement strand
GCCATTATCGGCATGGCCTCTATCGGGAAAAACGCCTCCGACATGGAACGGAAAGATTACTGCCTTGCAAAAATACAGGACGCCTCGAATCACCTTTTGGGCGTTATCAACGATATACTGGATATGTCGAAGATCGAGGCGAACAAGTTCGAGCTTGCCCCGGCGGAATTTGTCTTTGAAAAGATGCTGCAACGGGTGGTCAATGTCGTCAATTTCCGCATGGACGAAAAAAGGCAGAACTTTTCCGTGTATATAGACCGGGCGATTCCCCATGCCCTGGTGGGGGACGACCAGAGGCTGGCCCAGGTGATTACCAACCTTCTGGGCAACGCGGTAAAGTTTACGCCGGAGCACGGCTCCATAAGCCTCGAAGCCGTCATCGTAAAAGAAGAAAACGACATTTGTACTATCAGAATCGAGGTAAGCGACACGGGAATAGGCATAAGCAGAGAACAGCAGGGGCGGCTCTTCAATTCCTTTCAGCAGGCGGAAAGCAGCACTTCCCGCAAATTCGGCGGGACCGGGCTTGGGCTCGCCATATCGAAGCGCATCGTAGAGATGATGGACGGGGCAATATGGGTCGAGTCCGAGCCGGGCAGGGGATCGAAATTCATCTTTACGGTGCAGGCCGGGCGCGGCGCGGAGGAAAAGCAGGCGCGTATGGTTCTTCCCGGAGCCCGGGGCGATGCCCGGATATTGATGGTAGACGACGATCGGAACGCCCGGGAGTATTTTTCCGAAATTGTCCGCGGGCTGGGCATCCGCTGCGATACCGCCTCGGACGGGGAAGAAGCCCTCGCGCTTATCGCCCGGGAGGGGGCCTACGATCTCTACTTCCTGGACTGGCGAATGCCCGGCATGGACGGCATTGAGCTGACCCGCCAGGTAAAGCAAAACGGAGGGAACCGCTGCATAGTCATTATGATCTCCGCGTTCGAATGGAACGCCATGGAGGATGACGCGAGACGGGCGGGGGTGAACAAATTTATGTCCAAGCCCCTTTTTCCCTCGCTCGTTGCCGATCTGATCGAGGAATGTCTCGGCGCGATAGATTTTCCCGGGGCCGGCGGCGCGCAACCGGGGCAGGAGCCGTCCGCGCCGCCGGAGCCGCAGGACGGACAGCCGCCCGCTGAAGCCGATAATTTTGAAGGGTACCGCATACTACTGGTTGAAGATGTCGAGATAAACCGGGAGATTGTGCTGACCCTGCTGGAACCGACCCGCCTGGCCATTGACTGCGCGGAAAACGGCGCCGAGGCCCTGGAGATGTTCCGCCGGGCCCCCGGCCGCTACGATATGATCTTTATGGACGTGCAGATGCCGGAGATGGACGGCTACGAAGCCACCCGGCAGATACGCGCCGTTGAAAAAGAGCTGCGGTAAGAAACGGCTCTGGAATTTCCGGGGGGAATACCCATTATCGCCATGACCGCCAATGTATTCCGTGAAGACATCGAAAAATGCCTTGAATCCGGGATGAACGGCCATGTGGGCAAGCCGCTGGATTTTGACGAAGTGCTGGCAAGCCTGCGAAAATGCCTGAAAAAGGCCCGGCAGCCTGCTTAGACTAAAACCCCTATGTCATCCCTTTTCGCCTTCTTCGGCTCGCGTTTTTTTTCTTGCCGCCGAAATGCCTCATTTTAGAATGAATGTTCCCGAAAACCTTGACAGATCGGGGGGGTCGGTGCTAGGCTGGTATCCATACATTACCAGGAACATGGGAAAGCTGCGCTTCCCTTCCGATTTTACACCTGCGGCAATACTGCCGCAGAAATTTAAGGAGTGTTGGGAAGCTATGCTTCCCTTCCGATTTTACATCCGCGGCAACACTGCCGCAGAAATTTAAGGAGTGTTTATGTCCGGCCATAGCAAATGGGCGACTATCAAGCATGCAAAGGGGGCTGCGGACGCGAAGCGCGGCCAGATGTTCACGAAACTTATCAAGGAAATTTCCATCGCCGCCCGCATGGGCGGGGGGAACCCGGAGGGGAATCCCCGGCTCAGAACCGCGATCCTCAAGGCAAGGGGCGCCAACATGCCCAAAGACAATATCGACAGGGCGATAAAGAAAGGCACCGGGGAACTTGAGGGGGTCAACTACGAGGAACTGACCTACGAGGCCTACGCCGGCGGCGGGGTAGGGGTCCTTATCGAAGTGCTCACGGACAACAAGAACCGGGCCGCCGCCGATGTCCGCAACATCCTCACCCGCGCCGGGGGGGAGCTTGCCAAGGCGGGATCGGTCGCCCGGCTTTTTACCCGCAAGGGCATTATCACCCTGGACGGGGAAAAATACACCGAGGACCAGGTTCTGGAGGTCGCTCTGGAAGGCGGGGCCGAGGATGTGGCCCTTTCCGACGGGGTAATCGAGGTTACCACCGCGCCCGAGGATTTTGAGGCCGTGGTGAACGCGCTGGAGGCCAAGTCCCTGGGAACCACCAGCGCGGAAATCAGCATGGTCCCCGAAGCGCCTGTGGGCGTGGACAAGGACACCGCCGCGAAAATCGCGAGACTCCTGGACCGGCTGGAAGAAAACGACGACGTGCAGAATGTCTACTCGAACGTGGAGTACCCCGAGGATTTTGAAGCGGAATAGGCGGTGAAGAGCGGCAGGCGGCTGATCATCGGCGTTGACCCGGGGCTGGCCTCCACCGGCTGGGGGGTAATCGATGCCGGCTGCCGGCGGCTGCGCTACATAGCCCACGGCTGTATAGAGACCAGCGCGAAACGGAATAGGGCGGAGCGCCTTCTTTTCATCCACGAAAGCATCGGGAATGTGCTGGAGTTGTACCGGCCCGCAGAATCCGCCATAGAGAATCTCTACTTTGCCCGGAACAAGACCAGCGCCATGGCCGTGGCCGAGGCCCGGGGCGTGCTTTGCATGACCCTCTGCCAGTTCGGCCTTCCGGTACGCGAATTTACCCCCAACGCCATTAAGCAGGCCGTGGCCGGCGCCGGCAAGGCGGAAAAATCCCAGGTCCAGGAGATGGTCCGCCTGCTCCTGGG
>JAIRRR010000201.1 GCA_031255875.1 Treponema sp. | reverse complement strand
TGCCAGTCTTCGCCGGCCGCCCCGATAACCGCGATGGGTTCCAGGACCGGCACGTCATCCCCCGCTTCCCGGACGATCTTCAGCACCGCGCCCTTTTCCCCGGCCGGGACCTCGAAGGTGGCCTTGTCGGTTTCCACGACGCAGACCGGGGTGTCCGCCTCGACCGCGTCCCCTTCTTTTACGTTCCATTCGTTGATAATACAGGATTCCACCGTATTCCCCTGCCGGGGCATGATCAAAACAAACGCCATATTACCTCCACAATCTTCATATCATCATACTTTCATATCTTCATATTTACTTATAATAGAAATCATACCGTTTCGACCGCTACCCCGGCCCTGCGTACCTGTATGCCCGCCGCTTCGAGTTCCGCAGCTGCGGCGGCGTCCAAATCCTCGTCGGTAAGGATAAGGTCCACTGCGGAAAGGGGGAGCACGTTGGCAAAACCCGTCCGGCCGTACTTGCTCGAATCCGCCGTAAGGACCGTGGTCCCGGCGTGGGCCCTCATGGCCTTGACGATCTCCGCCCCTTCCACAAGGTGGGTAGTCATGCCGCGTGCCAGGGTAAAGCCGTCGGTCCCCACAAAGGCGAGCCGCACATTGAGGCGGGAAATCGTTTCCAGCGCGATAGGCCCCACAAGCGATTCGGTGGGCCGCCGGAATTCCCCGCCCGTCATCGTTATCTGCAAGCCGGGATTCGTCCGGCCGTAGGAGAATACCAGGGTCGAATTGGTGACGATGTGGACATCCCGCTTTCCCGCCAGATGCCGGGCGATAAGCGCCGTGGTAGTCCCGGCCTCGATCATGATCACGTCGCCGTTGTTCACAAGCTCCGCCGCGGCGCGGGCAATGGCGTTCTTGCGCTCGGGGAATATGCGCTGGCGCTCCAGGATGCTCCGGTGCAGGGCCGGCGCCGCGCCGCCCCGGGTACGGCTGATCCAGCCCTTTTCCTCCAGCAGCTTCAGATCCCCCCGTATGGTTACCTCGGAATATCCCAGCTCTTTCGCCAGGCCTGCCACGGATACCGCGCCGTCTTCCGAAAGTCTGTCGATTATCGCCCGTTCCCGGGTGTTGAGCTCCAGGATCACTTACACAACCTTTTCAAAATACTTTCGATATGCTTATGATTATATATCGATATGAGAAAAAAGCAAGGGGTTTTTGGGGAAAATTTAAAATATTCAGAAAATTTGTAGAAATCCCTTGACAGTTACTACTCATAATATCATACTATTCATATAGAATTTATATACACTTGGCCGGGGGTTGCCGCTCCCTGCCTTCAAGGAGCGTACTATGGCAAAGAATTACCGATTTGAGACTATCCAGATTCACGCGGGGCAGGAAAGGCCGGACCCCGCTACCGATGCCAGGGCGGTGCCCATCTACCAGACAAGTTCCTACGTGTTTCCCACTTCCAAGTCTGCGGCGGATCGCTTCGCCCTGGCCGAGACGGGGAACATCTACACCCGGATCATGAACCCCACCTGGGCCGTGTTCGAGGCGAGGATCGCGGCCCTTGAAGGGGGCGCCGGGGCCCTGGCCGTATCTTCCGGCGCCGCCGCGACCACCTACGCGATCCAGAATATCGCCCGCGCCGGGGACCACCTCGTTTCGGACAAGCAGATTTACGGGGGCACCTACAATCTGTTCGCCAATACCCTCAAGGATCAGGGAATCGAAACCGCCTTTGTGGACGGCAGCGTCCCGGCGAATTTTGAGGAGGCCATAAAACCCAATACCAAGGCCGTATTTTTCGAGACCCTGGGGAATCCCAACAGTTCCGTGGTCGATATTGAAGCGGTTGCGGCCATTGCCCACAGGCACGGCATCCCGGTAATCGTGGACAATACCTTCGCGTCCCCCTACCTTCTGCGGCCTATCGAGCACGGCGCGGATATCGTGGTCCATTCGGCCACCAAATTTATCGGCGGCCACGGGACGTCCATCGGCGGCGTTATCGTGGACGGCGGCAAATTCGACTGGGCGGCAAACGACAAGTTTCCGGGCCTGAGCCGGCCCAACCCGAGCTACCACGGGGCGGTCTTCACCCAGGCCGTGGGGAATATCGCCTACATCATCAAGGCCCGGACCACCCTGCTGCGGGACACCGGCTCGGCCCTGTCCCCGTTCAACGCCTTCCTGTTCCTCCAGGGGCTTGAAACCCTGTCCCTCCGCGTGGAGCGGCACGTGCAGAACGCCCTCAAGGTGATAGACTTCCTCGTGTCCCATCCCCAGGTCGGGCGGGTGAACCACCCCTCCCTGCCGGACCACCGCGACAACGTGCTTTATAGGAAGTACTTCCCCGGCGGCGCGGGGTCGATCTTCACCTTTGAACTAAAGGGCAGCGCAGACCAGGCCAAGCGCTTTACCGAAAAGCTGGAACTCTTCTCCCTGCTCGCGAATGTGGCGGACGTGAAATCCCTGGTGATACACCCGGCCTCCACCACCCACTCCCAGCTCAGCGAGGCGGAACTGCTGGAACAGGGCATAAAGCCCAACACCGTCCGCCTGTCCGTCGGCACCGAGCACATAGACGACATCATCGACGATCTGAAGGCGGGTTTCGAGGCGGTAAAGTAAGCGCGGATTTCCGCGCGCCCTGCCCTGCCTTGCCTATTGCAGGGCGCGCGGGGCTCCCGCCGCTGGAACAGGGCCTTCTTGCCGGTACAAAATCCGGCAGGCTCAGATCTCCGGCCGGGCGGCCCAGGAGTTCGTGAACCGGTATCCCGCGCCCCATACGGTCTGTATATACCGGGGCTTTGACGGGTCCTGTTCGATCTTTTCCCGCAGCCGGTTAATATGCACCGTGACGGTGTTCAGGTCGCCGAAAGTGTCCTCGCCCCAAACTCTGTCGTACAGGCGTTCCTTGCTCAGAACTATTTCGGGATTGGAAGCCAAAAACAAGAGCAGTTCATATTCCTTGTTGGC
>JAIRRR010000199.1 GCA_031255875.1 Treponema sp. | reverse complement strand
ACGGAGGCTTTCAACGTATAACTTCTATTGCCAAGAGGGGTTGGTATGTCAGACCAAAGCGTAGTCCCTATAGATCAGATACTTCCCAACAAGTTGCCTTTGGTCGCCCTTATGGGCCGGCCGATTTTCCCCGGGATATTTACCCCCATCATGATCGGAAACCCCGCCGACGTGAAAGTGGTTGACGAGACCGTTTCCGGGGACGGCCTTATCGGGCTTGTGATGCTCCAGACCGAGACCGAGACCCCTTCGATTACGGACCTTTATAAGGTAGGGACTGCGGCGAAAATCGTCAAGAAGATCAATCTTCCGGACGGGGGCCTGAACATCTTTATCTCCACGCTCAAGCGCTTCCGGGTAAAGAAGGCCCTTTCGGTTTCCAACCCCATTGTGGCGGCGGTGAGCTACCTGGAAGACGAGGAGGACGACACCAGCGAGGTGAAGGCTCTTACCAGGGCGCTCATCAGCGAGATGAAGCAAATCTCCGAAAACAACCCGCTCTTTTCCGAGGAGATGCGGCTCAACATGATCAATATCGATCATCCGGGCAAGATCGCCGACTTTATCGCCAGCATTCTCAACATTGACAAAAACGAACAGCAGAAGATCCTGGAAATGCTCAACGTGCGCAAACGCATGGAACAGGTGCTGGTGTTTATTAAAAAAGAGCAGGAGCTTCTGCGCATACAGAAAAAGATCCAGAAAGAGATAAACGAGAAGATCGAGAAGAGCCAGCGGGACTATTTTCTGAAGGAAGAACTCAAGGCTATCAAGAGCGAGCTTGGGATGGCTACGGACGCCAAGAGTTCCGAGTACCAGAAGTTCAAGGAAAAACTGGACTCTTTTAAATTCGGGGGCGAGATCAAGGAGGCGGTCGAGCAGGAACTTGAAAAGTTCAGCCTGATGGACCCCAACTCGGCGGAATTCGTCGTTACCCGCAACTACCTCGACGTGATCGCCAGCCTGCCCTGGGGGGACCCCGCGCCGGAACACTTTGACCTTAAAACCGCCAGGGACATTCTGGAGCAGGACCACTACGGCCTCAAAGACGTAAAGGGCCGTATTGTGGAATACCTCGCGGTGCGGAAGCTGCGTTCTGCGGGAGGCGCGGATTCCGCCGGGAAGAAGCCTGCCGCGGCAAAGTCGCCCGATGCGGATCAGGGGGAGAAGGCCGATTACGAAATACGGAAGATACCCGTGGGTTCCATTGTCTGCCTGGTGGGGCCGCCGGGCGTGGGAAAAACTTCGGTGGGGCGGTCCATAGCCCGGGCCCTGGGCAAGAAATTCTTCCGGTTCTCCGTGGGCGGCATGAGGGACGAGGCCGAGATCAAGGGCCACCGCAGGACTTATATCGGGGCGCTGCCCGGGAAGATCATCCAGGGGCTCAAGATCGCCAAGACCAGGGACCCGGTTTTCATGATCGACGAGATCGACAAGATGGGGGCCAGTTTCCAGGGAGATCCGGCAAGCGCCCTCCTCGAGGTGCTTGATCCGGAACAGAACAGCAGTTTCCGGGACCATTACCTGGACCTGCCCTTCGACATCTCCCAGATCTTCTTCATCGTTACCGCCAATACCCTGGACACTATCCCCGTGCCCCTGCTTGACCGCATGGAGATCATCCAGCTTCCCGGCTATATCGATACTGAAAAACTGGAAATCGCCAAGCGCTACCTTCTGCCCAGGAGCCTCGAAAAGAACGGCCTCAGGAAAAACCAGGTAAAGTACTCGCGGGATTCCCTGCTCCACATTGCCAACGGCTATGCCCGCGAGGCCGGGGTAAGGAATTTTGAGAAAAATCTGGACAAGATTCACCGCAAACTTGCCCGGCAGATCGTGGAGAATGCGGAAGGCACGGGGGCAAAGCCCGCCCCGCAGGACGACGCCCGCCCGCCGGCCTCCGCGGAGGGCGGCGGCCCTTCATTTACGGCCCAGGCGCTCCGGGCCCAGAAATTCGTCGTGGACAAGAAGGCGGTGGAAAAACACCTGGGCAAGCCCCTCTTCCCCGAGGACGACATAAAAAAGGCGGACCGCCCCGGCATATCTGTGGGGCTCGCCTGGACCAGCATGGGCGGCGACACCCTGGTAATCGAGGCGGCTGCGGTGCCGGGCAAGGAGGGCTTCACCCTTACCGGCAAGATGGGGGATGTCATGAAGGAAAGCGCCGCCATTGCCATGACCGTGGCCCGCAAGCTCGGCTCGGAACGCTACGGCCTTCCCGCCGAATGGTTTGAAAAGAACCACATCCATCTGCACATACCCGAAGGGGCCACGCCCAAGGACGGCCCCTCGGCGGGTATCACCATGGCAACGGCGCTGCTGTCCCTGATGCGGAACCGGGTGGTTACGGACCGGCTGGTAATGACCGGGGAGCTTTCCCTTACCGGGCATGTTCTTCCCATAGGCGGCCTTAAGGAGAAGACCATCGCCGCCCGGCGGAACAGGGCGAAGCATATCATTATCCCCAGGCAGAACACGCGGGACCTGGACGATATCCCCGATTACGTGAAGAAGGGCATAGAATTCCACCCGGTGGAACGTTTTGACGAGGTGCTGAGGCTGGCCCTGCCCGATTAAGAACCGTGTATATACATCCCAAGCTGGCCGCCTTTACCGCCACCCTGGAAGCGATGTTCCACGAGGCCGACGAGGAACTGGAGAACGCCTGGGGCGACAGTTTTCCCCTCCATCCGAACCGCCCGATCCGGGGGGAAACCTACAACCCGGAAATGGACGGACTCTTCGAGATTGCCCCGGACTTTAGCGCCGGAATAGGCTCGGAGAAGGGGAGGGGCTATATCGTGGGCTTTAAGATAGCCACTCTGGAAAGGGTCAGCCCGGAACAGTTTGAATTTCTCATGGACTTTGCTGCGGATCTTCTGCGCAGGAAGCTGCCCCGCTATTTCCCCGGCCGCAGGCTGGAACTGGTCCGCGACGGCAAACGCTTTAAAATAATCGGCGATTTTTCGCTCGGTAAGGCGTAGGATCGCCCTCAGCCGCCCAGATAGCGTTTCGCGATAGGATCGTCCGGCTCGATTTCGAGGACGGTGCGGAAGAAACCCGCCGCCTCGTCCGATTCGCCGCGCTTCAGGGCCAGGACCCCCAGGTTGGAAATTATCTTGGTATTTTCAGGCTCTTCCCTTAAGGCCAGTTCCAGCTCTTTGCGGGCAGAGGCGTAATCCCCCATTTCCATCAGGCAGATGGCAAGCTCGTTCCTGGTGTCGCTGTTGCCGCCGCCGAGTTCCGCCGCCTTGCGGAAGGACGCCGCGCCGTCTTCCCAGCGGCCGAGCCTGCGCAGGGCCCAGCCCAGTATGAACCAGCCGTTCCATACGGCGGGGTGCCGTTCCAGGAAATCCCGTATCCTCTCCATCCCCTTCTGTTCTTCCCCCAGGCGGATAAAATCATAGGCCTCCCGGAAGATTTCGTCGTCCAGGCTGCGGCTTGAGATCTCCCGGATTATAGCCCGGGCCTTTTCCTTTTTTGACGGATTGTCGGCTACGGGAAGGTAGGCGGAAAAACACTCTTTGGCCTTGCTAAAGCCCTGGCGTTTCAGGTAGAAGAAGCCCGCGTTGAAAAGGCCGTTGGGAAAGGGCGGGTCAAGGCCGCTTATTTCCCGGTAGATTTCGTGCGCCCGCTCGTTTTCCGCCTCCGCCTCTTCCTCGCGGCCCGCCCGTTCCAGGGCTGCCGCCCGGTCTTCCAGGACCAGCGCCAGGTTGAGGAGCAGTTCCGGCGCATTCGGGAAAAGCCCCAGGAGGATCGTGAGTATTTCCTTTGCTAGGCCGAAATTCCCGTTTTTGGCGTGGAGTATGGCTGTTTCGGTAAATTCCGCCATGATATCGGGCTTTACGGACAGGACAAAGCGACGGTAGTAATCAGTGTCGTCGCTGCCGGCTTCCCCCTCCGCGATAACCCGCAGCATCCCCGCGACGATCATCTCCCAGGAAAGCTTGTCAAAGTCAAGCGAGGTTTCGCCGGGCGGCAGCTCTACCGGGATGGGGACCGACGGATCGATGGCGAAAGCGCCGGGGGATTCGCCGTCTTCGTGGCTGTGCCCGCATTCGCCGTGCCCTTCCTGCCCCTCCGCGTCCGACAGGGCGGCAAGGCGGCCCCTGAGCGATTCGGGAACGGAAAGAAAGACAATACGGCTCTGCCCGTTTTGCATTATTTGGGCGCCGCTTTGCCCAGGGTTTTTTCAACAGGCCCGGGGGTTTCTTCTTTGCTGTTCAGGGCGGCTTCCCCGCCGGTTTTTTCCCCGGCCTCGGCCGCGCCTTTCTTTGCTTCCTGGGGCGGTTCCGCCGTGTCGCGGTTCAGGGAATTCTGGGGTTTCTTTGCCGCTCCCGGGGCGTTTTGCTTATCCTGCTTGTCGGCGGAACGGCTGTCCGCCCAGATCTGGCTCAAAAAGTCGTTCAGCCTTATCTTGTAGCCCAGGGGGATCTGCTGCTCGGTAAACGCGATGTCCACCGCGAGCAGATCCTGCCGGCCCTCCACAGGCTCGGCGGCGCTCAGCTTCCCCTTGATAAGGAAACTCTCCCTTGGATCCTCAAAATCGATCCGCAGCGCGGATTCCTTTTCTATCAGGAATTTCGCGACTCCCATGATTATCAGTTTGGCCCCGGCAAACGAAATTTCCCGTAAAATACAGGGGCGGGGGACGCCCTGGACAAAGGCGGAAATATCCTTGGGGAGAATCTTCAGACGCCGGAC
>JAIRRR010000243.1 GCA_031255875.1 Treponema sp. | reverse complement strand
GGACTGGCCTTTGCCGGCGGCGGGCAGCAGGGCGGACAGGCGTCCGGCGGCGCCCAGGCGGCGAAGATCACCGTTACCTTTGCGGGGACCGAGGCGGCCACCACCGGCCAGAGCCGGATGATGCAGGAAGCGGCGGACAAGCTGAACGCGTCGGGCCGTTTCAACGCCGACGTGCAGGTCAACGGCGCCCTGTCGAACGATACCGATAATATGGTGACCCAGGCGAGAACCGGCGTTCCCCTGGTAATACCTTCCGACCCCGGCAGGCTCGCCAGCCAGTTCAACATCCCGGACCTCAATATCCTGATGGCCCCCTACGTGCTGACGGACATGGCGGTTCTGGAGAAGCTGCCTGACACCGCCATCTTCAAAGAGTGGCAGGCCCAGCTTGAGGCGCAGGGGATTACCTTTGTGGCGGATATGTACAACGGCTTCCGCAGTTTCTACACCACCACCCCGGTTACCAATGTTGCCGGGCTCAGGAACCTGCGGATCCGCGGCTTCGGAAACAATATCGGCAACGCCCTGGCCAAGTACCTGAGTTTCGCGAATATCGGCATCCCCTGGGGCGAGGTGCTTCCGGGTATCCAGCAGAGGACCCTGGACGGCTGCGAAGTCCAGGTTGCCACCGCCTACGGTTCGGCCATTTACGAGGTGACCAAGTACCTGGCCCTGACCAAACACTATATGCTCCAGTCGTCCTTTGTCTGCTCCAAGAATCTCCTTGATTCGATGCCCGAAGCGGACCGGAAATTCTTCCTCGACACCATCCGGGAAACCGCCCAAAAATACAGCGGGATTATCGCCTCCGAAGAGGAAACCTACTACCAGCAGATGAGGGACCAGGGCGTCACCATTACCGAAGTGGACCTGCGGGAATTCCAGGCCGCTATCGACCCGCTCTACACCAACAACGACCTGGGCTTCTCTGCGGGCCTTAAGGACCGGCTGTTCAGGGAACTGGGGCTGTAATTAGGGGACCGTGAGAAGGGGGGAGCGGGGAGGAAGGAATTCGCTTTCCCGCGCCCCGCTTCTTGTTTCCCGCTTCATACAAAAGGGGGTTCTATGCGAAAACTGTATCATGCCCTTTGCAAAGCCGAAGTGGCCGTCTGCGGCGTCGGCTTCATGTTTTTGGTGGCCTTTGTGTTCCTGTCCGCGATCCTGCGGTTTTTCCGGGTTTCCATGTCCTGGAACATCGACCTTGCCCTGTTCCTGCTCGCGTGGACGGCCTTTCTGGGGGCGGACATAGCCTGGCGGAGCGGGCAGCTTGTGGGCGTTGACCTGGTAACCCGCCATTTCCCCGATAAATTGCGGAAAATAGTTGCCATACTGATCTACCTTGTTATTATGGGCGCCCTGGTTCTTGTCGCCGTCTTCGGCATCAGGCTGGCGCTCATCGAACGGGTAAGGACTTACCAGTCCGTACCTATTCCCTATTCCCTTATGACCCTGAGCCTTGTGGTTGCCGCCATATCCATGGTCCTGTCAACCATCCTTAAAATAAAGCGCTGCATTGTAAATTTTAACCGGGACGAAACTGCGGGAGGCGCGGCATGACTTTGTTGCTTATCGCTTTTGTTGTTTTCCTGGTGCTGGGCATGCCCATCGCCTTTGTGATCGGGATCGCGGGCTTCGCGTATTTTACTTCCGTGCCGTATCTCAACTTCGAGACCGCCACCCAGATGATCATCTCCCAGAGTCAGTCCTTCGCGTTCCTCGCCGTGCCCTTCTTTATCTTCGCGGGGAATCTTATGAACGTGTCGGGGATCACGAGCCGGCTTTTAAGCCTGGCGCGGCTGCTTACCCGGCGCATGTACGGGGGCACGGCCCAGATCAGCGTGGTGATGAGCACCCTGATGGGCGGCGTGTCCGGCTCGGCCACCGCCGACGCCGCGATGGAGACCCGGATACTGGGGCCGGAGATGATGCGGATCGGCTACAACAAGGGCTACATCTGCGCGGTGAACTGCATTACGGCGCTGATTACCGCCACTATCCCGCCGAGCCTGGGGCTTATCATCTTCGGCTTTGTGGGCGAGGTTTCCATCGGGCGGCTGTTCGCGGCGGGGCTTATACCCGGCGTTCTTATGATGACGTTTTTAATGACCACGACTACCATTACTTCCCGGCTCCACAGGTTCGACCCGCCGCGCCCTGAAGCGCCGAAACTCACCCTGCGGGAGCTGCTGGACAACCTGAAGGAGTCCGTCTGGGCGCTGCTGTTCCCGGTTATCCTTATTGTGGGGATACGCTTCGGGGTGTTTACGCCCTCGGAATCCGGAGCCTTCGCCGTGATCTACGCCCTGGTTATCGGCAAATTTGTCTACAAAGAGCTGACCTGGGAGAATTTCCGGAACGCGCTCATTACCACCCTGAAAGACAACGGCGCTATTATGCTGATCATCGCCATGTCCGGGCCTTTCAGCTACGCCATTACCTGGGTAAAGGTGCCGGTGGTTTTAAGCGGCCTGCTTTTCGGCATTACCGAAAGCCCGCAGATCATGGTGCTTATCATGATCGGGTTCCTCTTTATAACCGGAATGTTCGTTGACAGCAACGTAAACTTCCTGCTTTTAACGCCGATCTTCCTGCCCATGGTAAAGAGCATGGGCATAGACCCGGTGCACTTCGGCGTGCTTATGGCGACGGTGGTTACCCTGGGGGTGATGACGCCGCCGATTGGTTCCGCCCTCTATACGGTCTGCGGCATTATCAAGTGCCCGGTGGAGGAGTATACCAAAGAGAGCCTGCCCTTCCTGGCGGCGGTGCTGGTGGAACTGGCGATTCTGGTGTTCCTGCCCGAAGTGGTGCTGTGGATACCGAACATGATATTCGGGGCGTAAACCGCGTAAAGGCGATTGTACTAACGCGCCGGGACGGCCCCGGGGGCGTTGCGGGGGCGGGAAACCCCCGCAGAGGGGGGCAGGCCGGGACCTTGGCCCGGCCCGGGGGGAGGCTTCCCCCCGCCCCTTAAGCATATACCGCAGGAGATACTGTTATGGGCGGAATACTTGACATTGAAACAAAGAAGGGTCTGATTGCGGCGAACTGGCGGCTTGAGGACATAGGCGAAGTTCCCTTTTTTATCGAGGTCGGGCCTTTTCACGGCGCGACGCGGGAATACTTTTACGACGACGACGCGGAGATTAAATGGGCCGAGGATTTCAGCGCGAAACGGGAAGGCGTTTACGACTACGGTTTCCCCAGCATCAAGCCGAACAAGGGTATCGGCATTGTGGCCGCCGCGTTCGGCTGCAATTACCGGGTGAACAGCGAGGCCGACCCCTGGATTACGCCGCTTATCCGGGAGGAAAACGCGGGGGATGTGTACAAGCTCGAATTGCCCGACCCGGTAAACAACCCGGTGTACCAGGATGCCTGGAAGCGGCTTGATTATCTGCAAAGCCATTCGCCTATCCCGCTGCGGGTGGTGAACGTGCCGTCCCCGCTGGTGACCGCCTCCCTTATCTGGGACTATACGTCCTTTGTCGAGGCGACTCTGGAATACCCTGATGAGGTCCACGCCCTTCTGGACAAGGTGACGAAGGCGACGATTCAGTATATCGGCGAGCAGTTCAGGCGGATCGGGAATCTGTACGGCGTGAGCCACGAAGCCTGGCATATCCCCCGCGAAGTCGGGATACGGGTGAGCGACGATCCCGCGCCCCTGCTTTCGCCGGATCTGTACCGGGAATTCGGCGTAAGGTACAACGCCAGGATTTCCGAAGCGTTCGGGGGCATTGTGGTCCACTCCTGCGGAAATACCGGGAACGTGGTAAAGGCTATGATGGAAATACCCGGCCTGCGCGGCCTTGATTTTACCATCCCCCAGGTTTCGGAATGGGGGAAGATACGGGACGCCGCGGCGGGAAAAACGGTTCTATGCCTGCGCCACAATTACTGGGACCACGAGACCGGCGTCCGGGTGGATCTGGCGGAATACTCAAAAAAGCTGCTCGACTTTTTCGGCAGGAAGGGGCTTTTTATACAGACTTCGGTCCCGGCGCGGGAAGAAGCGGCTGCCCTGGGGGAAAAGCTCCACAAGGCGCTGTCCAGGTAGTGTCTGCCCGCAAGGTGTCTGTATTATGGATAGGCTCTAGGTAATATTTATGGAGGAAATTGTATGGAAGAGATTGTTATGAATTTGAAAAAAGACGCGGCGGTGGATCTGCTTACCCTGACGAGCATGGGGGTGCGCATTACGCCGGCGGGACGGCAGCCGGTACAGGTGAGCGCCCTGTACGAGATGCAGGCTACCAGCGCGGAAACCAACGTGCTGAACGTTTCCGCGAGCCTGGGGCTCCGGACCAAGGCGCTCACCAAGTTTGTGGCGGGGAGCCCGGTCGCCCGGTTTATCAAGGGGGAGCTGCGCAAACGGAACATTGCCTACGAAGGGCTGGAAGTGGATCAGGGCGGGCCCTGGGGGTTCCGCCACCAGTTCAACATCGCCGACGCGGGCTACGGGGTGCGCGGGCCTGTGGTGCACAACGACCGGGCGGGCGAGGTGGGCCGCACGATTCAGGCGAAGGACTTTGACCTTGACCGGATCTTCAACAAGGACGGCTGCCGCATCCTCCACCTTTCGGGCCTTATCGCGTCCATGAGCAAGGACACGTCGGGCGCCTGCCTTGAGGCGGCGCGGGCGGCCAGGAAAAGCGGCGCGCTTATCTCGTTCGACCTTAACTACCGCGCTTCGTTCTGGAAGGGGCGCGAGGCGGAACTGGGCGCGGCGTTCAGGGAAATTGCCTCTGCGTCGGACATCCTGATCGGGAACGAGGAGGACTTCCAACTGGCGCTCGGCATCGAGGGGCCGGCGGCGGGCGGCTCCGGCCTTGCGGCGAAGATCGAGGGCTTCAAGGGCATGATCGAGGAGGCCGCGAAGGCGTACCCGAACGCCCGGGTTTTCGCGACGACCCTGCGCGAGGTGCACAGCGCGAACCGCCACAGCTGGGGCGCGATCCTGAGGGCGGAAGGGCGCTGGTACGAGGAAGCGCCGCGCGAGATTGACGTGCTTGACCGTATCGGCGGCGGCGACGGGTTTGTCGCGGGCCTCCTCTACGGCATACTTAAAGGCTGGCAAGCGGAAAAGTGGCTCCGGTTCGGCTGGGCGACCGGCGCGCTTGCCACCACGATGTTTTCCGATTACGCGACGCCGTCCGACGAGGACCAGGTGTGGAGTATCTACCAGGGTAACGCGAGGGTAAAAAGATGACAAACGGGTCAAAGAAGAGTGATATTGGGCTTGTCGGCCTTGCCGTCATGGGCGAAAACCTTGTCATGAACATGGAAAGCAAGGGTTTTACGGTCAGCGTCTACAACCGCACCACGCAAAAGGTGGTCGATTTTATAAACGGGCGCGCCAGGGGCAGGAATATCTCGGGCGCGATGAGCCTTGAGGAATTTGTTTCCCAGCTTGAGAGGCCGCGCAAGGTTTTCCTGATGGTCAAGGCCGGGCAGGCGGTTGATGACTTTATCGAGACGCTTATCCCGCTTTTGGAGGAAGGCGACATTATTATCGACGGCGGCAACAGCCACTTTCCGGACACGGCCCGCCGCACCGCCTATGTGGAGGGCAAGGGGCTGCTCTACATCGGGACCGGCGTTTCGGGCGGCGAGGAGGGGGCGCTGAAGGGGCCTTCGATGATGCCCGGCGGCAGCGCGAAAGCCTGGGAAGCGGTAAAGCCGATTTTCCAGGCGATTTCGGCCAAGGTTGAGGACGGAAGCCCCTGCTGTGAGTGGGTCGGCCAGGGCGGCGCGGGGCACTTTGTCAAGATGGTGCACAACGGCATCGAATACGGCGATATGCAGCTTATCTGCGAAGCCTACCAGCTGATGCGGGACGGCCTTGGCATGAGCGCCGCCGAGATGCACGAGGTGTTCGCCGAATGGAACCGGGGGGAGCTGGACAGCTACCTTATCCAGATTACCCGCGACATTCTCGCCTACAAGGACCGGGACGGCTCGCCGCTTGTCGACAAGATCCTCGACACGGCGGGGCAAAAGGGGACGGGCAAGTGGACGGTGATTTCGGCCCTTGACGAGGGTATCGCGCTTACCCTGATCGGCGAGGCGGTGTTCAGCCGCTGCCTTTCGGCGATCAAAGACGAGCGCGTTGCCGCGGCCAGGGCGCTGGAAGGCCCCAGCCCCGCGATCGGCCTTGACAAGGGGGCCTTTATCCGGGCTATAAAGGACGCCCTGTTCGCCTCGAAGATCGTGAGTTACGCCCAGGGCTACGCGCTGATGCGCGCCGCGGCGCTTAGCTACGGATGGAAACTCAACTACGGCGAGATCGCGCTGATGTGGCGGGGCGGCTGCATTATCCGCAGCGTATTCCTGGGCGAGATCAAGAAGGCCTTTGACAGGAACCCCGCGCTTCCCAATCTTCTCCTTGACGATTACTTCCGGGGCAAGCTGGCCTCCGCCCAGTCAGGCTGGCGCACCGTCTGCGCGGCGGCCATCCAGGCGGGCATTCCCGCGCCGGCCATGACCAGCGCCTTGAACTACTACGACGGCTACCGCTGCGAAAGCCTGCCCGCGAATCTTTTGCAGGCCCAGCGCGACTACTTCGGCGCCCACACCTACGAGCGGCTCGACGCAAAGCGCGGCGAGGTTTTCCACACGAACTGGACCGGCGAAGGCGGGACAACCGCTTCCACCGCCTATACTGTGTAACGGCGGATCCGTTTCCGGCCGGGCTTGGCGAGGACGGTCAGATGAAAAACCTGGTACTAAGGGAAACAACAGACGCCGGTATCTCCGACGCCGAACTTGGGGCGGCGCTCGGGGAATCGGTCGCGGATTGCGGGGGCGCGAGGAAGGTCCTGCTCATCGTGCCGGACTTTACGCGCTACCATTCCAACGGCGGGCGTATCGCGAACCTCTACTATCACCTGTTTAAGGATAGCTGCCAGGTCGATCTGCTCGTGGCGCTGGGCACCCACGCGGCGATGACGCCGGGGGAATGCGAGGCGATGTACGGCGACATTCCGTACGGGCGCTTTACCATGCACAACTGGCGGACCGGCATCAAAAGGCTCGGCACGGTGCCGGGGGATTTTGTCGCCGGCGTGAGCGACGGTCTTGTGAACACGCCGATTGACGTGGAGGTAAACGGGAAACTCTGGGACGGCTACGATCTGGTGCTCTCCATCGGCCAGGTCGTGCCCCACGAAGTTGTCGGCATGGCCAACCACTCGAAAAATATCTTCGTCGGCTGCGGCGGCTCGTCGATGATCAACTCGTCCCACATACTGGGCGCCTTCTACGGCATGGAACGCATAATGGGCCGCGATCACTCGCCCGTGCGCAAGGTGTTTGACTATGCCGCCGAACATTACCTGCAAGACCTGCCGCTCCGCTACGCGCTTACCGTAACCACCGCGCCCGGCGGCAAAATCCGCACCCACGGCCTCTACATCGGGAAGGGGCGCGAGTGCTTTGAACAGGCCGTGTCCCACGCCCGGCAGACGAACTTTACGTTTGTCGACTCGCCGCTCAAAAAGGCGGTCGTGTTCCTGGACGCCGGCGAGTTCAAGAGCACCTGGCTTGGCAACAAGAGCATCTACCGGACGCGCATGGCGATTGCCGACGGCGGCGAGCTTGTCGTGCTGGCCCCGGGCGTGGACAAATTCGGCGAGGACCC
>JAIRRR010000238.1 GCA_031255875.1 Treponema sp. | reverse complement strand
ACGGTGGCATACGCGCCGCCGATGCCCATGATAAGGCCCAGCAGTGTTTTTTCCAGCCCCGACGAAACATAGGGGATCCAGTTTACCGGGCTGTTCACGCTGTATCTGCCGCCCGCAGCTTTTACCTCGGGAGGCGCTTTCCCGAAAACGCTTCCGTCAAAGACAATCTTGGAAATAAGGGCCGTAATAATAACGGCAAAGGGCACCCCGTCTATGAAGCCGGTAAGGAAATTCGCGTGCACGATCATACAGAGATAGCCGAGTATACCGCCGATGCCGCCCATGATAAGGACATCCGGTTTCCTCAGGCCGATCAGGGCGGTGGTAATATCCTGCCCGCTCTTTATATAGCCCCTCCATCTCGCGTAGGCCGAGGCGAAAGCGCCGCCGGTAAAGGAAATCTGGGGGGCGTAGAATCCCCAGCCGCCGAATCCCAATACGCCCAGAATTTCAGGGCTGCCCATCGCGCCAAGGCCCGCAGCAATTACCACGGGGACAAAAATAAACGCCAGCAGGCAGCCGAAAACCGCGCCCATCGCGCCGCCCGCGAAGGCGACCATCACTAACAGTAAATTAAACGCCATAAAAAACCTCCGAATAAATTGATTTAAGGCCGCTCCGAAACCTCAGATTCCGGAGCAGCCCGTAAGCCTGTGGAATTGCCGCATCACACCTTGGGGCGTAAATCGGCCAGCTTGGTAAACACATCGGCGTTCTTAAGCCCGTCGTAAGCGGCCTTGTACACCTCGGCCACCTTGTTGTAAACGGCCACATTGGCCGGAATGGGGCTGTACACCTTCCCGAAACGGACCATGCTGCCGACAACCTCGCCCACGTCTTTCAGCAGGCCCGCCCCGATCGAGGCCAGGCCGGCGGCTCCCAAAACGGCGGCGTCCGCCACGTCCAGGGTGCGGATATTGCGGTTCATAATGTCGGCGATGATCTGGCACCACTCGGGACTCTTGGAAGCGCCGCCGGTAACGGTAATCACATCGTCCATCTGGACGCCCGCCGCCAGAACGCCTTCCAGAATACGCCGGGCCTCCAGGGTAATGCCTTCCATAACGCTGCGGACCATATCGGCCTTGGTATGGGTATTGCGCAGGCCGAGGAACATGCCGGTAGCGTTGGTGTCCCAGGTGGGGTAGCCGCTGCCGAAAAGGGCGGAATAGAAAATGACCCCGTTGGAACCGGGCTCGCTTTTGGAGACGTACTTCTCGCTCATCAGCACGTAGGGATCGACGCCTTTTTTCTCCGCCTCCGCCACATCTTCCGCGCAAAGGGTATCGCGCAGCCAGCGGTAGCAGGTCGCGCCGGATGTCTGCGGGCCTTCCACCTCAAACACCCCCAATACCGGGGAGCAGGGGATCATCAGCCCTTCAAGGGCGGTGAAATCGGGCTTTGCCAGGCCTATGGCCAAGAGGCCGAATGTGCCGATGGTAAGCGAGACCGCGCCGTCGCGGATAACCCCCGCGCCCATGGCCGCAAGCTGCTGGTCCCCGGAGCCGGCCACTATCTTGGTGCCCACAGCAAGGCCCGTCTTTGCCGCCACTTCGGCCTTGACGGTCCCCACAACCTCGCCGGGCTTGCAGAGCGGCGGGAATTTCGCCATGTCGAAGCCCAGGGCGTCGGCCAGTTCCTTGTTCCAGTCCAGGGTACGCACGTCCATCAGGCCGCTTACCGTCCCGTCGCTGATTTCCACGGCGAATTTGTCGGCGCCAAAACCGTACATTACATAGCTGTCCACCGTGGAGAAGTACTTGGTTTTTTTGTAGGTTTCACTCTCGTTCTGTTTAACCCAGTAGTACTTTGCCGCAGCGAAGATATTGAAGCCGGGCATGCCGGTAATCTCGTTGCGCCTGGCCGCCGATATTTTCCCGTTCATTTCGGCCATAACGCTTTCGGCCCGGGAATCCAGCCAGACGTAGAACTTGTCGTCAATGGCCTTCAGATTCTCGTCAACCAGGCAGAAACTGGAACGGTTCACCGAAAAACCGATGGCGTCAATCTCGGTATTCGGCACTTTCGAATCCGCCACCGCGTCTTTAACGGCCTCGAAGGTAATGTCCAACAGGAACTGGGCGCCGACTTCGACCCAGTTGGGCTTGGGCTCGCTGAGCTTGTACTCCCGGTAGCCCTTTCCGATCACATTTCCCTTGAGGTCAAAGACCATGGCCTTTGAGCCCGTGGTCCCCACGTCAATTCCGACAACGTATTTTCCCATACTGTCCTCCATAAAATAAAGAAATATTAAGATAAAATTAAACTATTACGGCCTGAAGCCATAACAAAACAGACTCCGATTGAATCAGCCTTTATACGGCGGCAGCAGCCCTATTTCCCGCATCTGATCCAGGGCTTCGATTATTTCCACCGCAGCCCGGGTGCCGATTATCTCGGCGCCCGCCAGGAGAAAGGCGTAGGCATTCTGGGGCCGGGGGAATTTGACCCCGGCTACTTTCAGCTTGACCGGGGTTCCTTCCAGGGCTTTTTTCATGACAAGGAACTGATTCATGCTGGGGCCCTCGAACTGGCCGGTGGCGGTTTTCGCGTAATGGCAGCCCACTTCGGCAATAATTTTGCACTCCGCCGCAATTTCCTCGTCGGTGAGGAACGCGGTGTCGAGGATCACCTTGGTCAGGGCGTCCCCCGCGGCGGCCTTGTAATCCAGAAGCTCCTGTTTGCAGACATCGTAACGCTTGTCCCGCAAGGCCCCCACGTTGATCACAATATCGACGGCCTTGCAGCCCATTTTTACGGCGTATTCGGTCTCCAGGGCCTTTAGCTTGCCCGGCGAAGCCCCGAAGGGAAAATCAATGCCCGTGGCCGGGAGCACGTCGCTGCCTTTGAGTTCCTCGACCACAACCGGCGTCCAATAGGGGGTCGCGGAGTAAAAGGCCGCGCAGTTGTACTTGACCGCCTCCCTGCATCCCTTGCGGATATCGTCTTCATTGGTATTTTTGGGCAAAACACTGTGGTCGAAATGTTTCCCCAACGCCCATTTGTCAATTTTTGTGAAATCAATTGCCATGAAACGCCTCCTGGAAAAAATCTGATTTTCGTATCCCGCAGCCTCAACGTGCAGAATTCAGATAAATTTATCATGCTTGTATATACTTGTCAAAGGAAAAATGTAATTTTTTCCGATTTTTGTCAGGAAGACGGCAGTCGCCCGCGCGAAACGCGGCAAACGCCCGGTATGGGCAGCTACATGAGCCTGTTCCATCCCTTTTTCGGCTTCGAATCCTCGGCTCGATTGGGCCGCGTGGCGCTTCCCTTATCGGTATTTTTAGTGTAATCGACCCGTCAGGACCCGCCGTGCTCAAAACGCAGGGTTACCTTGTCGCCGCGGAAAAAAACCCGGGAGTATTCAAAGGCGACCCGGGCCGCGTCAAATATCAGGTCCTGCAGCAGGATCAAGGGGAAGCCGTACCCGATACCCAGGATTTCCGCCTTCTGGTCGTCCGCCAGGTAGCTTTCCAGGGTCTCGATGGAATAGGTGCGGCGCAGCCCGTAATGGGCGGACATAATGTCGCAAAGCTGCTCGCTCTGCAAATCGTACTGCTCAAGGCCCTTGCAGAAATTTACCGGGATAAAGCTGTGATGATAGCTTATGGGTATCTTGTTGGCTATTCTGATGCGCCGTATTTCGTAGAGCATGCTGCCCGGGGCCACCCCCAGGCGCTGGGCCGTGCTGCCCCTGGCGGCGGTCTGCCGGACATCCAGGAGCCGGGTTTCCACATTGTAGCCCTTTTTTTCAAGCTGGCTCCGTATCCCGGCGTAGGACAGGGAGGTCATTTCGATCTTGTCCTCGCATACAAAGGTACCCTTCCCCTGGACCCGGTACAGAATACCCTCCGAGACCAGCTGGGTTACCACGCTGCGGGCAGTCATGCGGCTTATCCCATAGCTGGAGGCCAGCTCGTTTTCGCTCGGGATCATCTCATTGGAACGCCATTCGCCGTTCTCGACCTTGTCTTTGATGATGCCTTTCAACTGCTCATAGAGCGGCTTGGAGGAGTTCCGGTCCAACACCTGCGGGGTAAACACCATACCTCCAGTTCTACCACTATTTGAAATAAAAAAAAAGACAGCCGGCGCCTTTTTGTGAAAAACTGAAAAAAATTCTTGCGTTGTTATGTATAGACATGTATTATAGAAGTACGTTTGATCGGGATTCTTTCGAACGTTAAATTTTGACAATTCTTGGAGGGCGATCATGGCAAATTTAAAGGACAGCAAGACTGAGGCGAATCTTAAGGCAGCCTTTGCGGGCGAGTCGCAGGCGCGGGGCAAGTATGTTTACTTTGCGGCCAGGGCGCGGGAGGAAGGGTACGGGAAAGCGGCCCATTTTTTTGAGGAAGCGGCGCTCAACGAGCAGGAGCACGCGAAAATCTGGTTCAAATTGCTGGACGGCATCGGCGAAACCACGGCAA
>JAIRRR010000127.1 GCA_031255875.1 Treponema sp. | reverse complement strand
TGAGCGGGAATGTATGGGAATTTTGCTGGGAACATATATATCTCGGACTTGAGTTTGCAATGATAAAAGGCGGCAGTTTCGAAGAGGAAGCCTCCTTTTGTGATATTAGCGACTTTGATCTTTCCGTCTGTCAAATCGAGTACTACGCTTTGGGATTCCGCGTGGTATGCAACCCATGAAAAAGGCGGACGCCCGGGAACACCGGGTTCGTTACCCCATCGGGCTCAAGCTGGTGGTCATCATCAGCGTTATTTCGCTCCTGTCCCTAGGGGCGATTACCGCGCTGGTGTCGTACATGATTACCCAGGACATACGGGTAACTGCCGAGGACAACAACTTTACGGTGAACAAGCGTTCGGCCGCAGAAGCCGAGGCGATTCTGACCGGCCTGAGATCGGGCGCGAATGTGCTCCTCAATACCCTGGGCGCGGTCTCGCGGCTGGCCGGCGGGCAAAGGGCGGTTTTGGCGGAACAGGCCGCCTCGTACTTTTTCACCGAAAACCGCCATGTCGCGGCCGTGGTGTCTACGGGCGCGGATACGCTTGTCCTGATGAACGAGCGGTTTTTCCGCGAGAACGGCATAGCGGAAGCCGCGGTGGACGGTTTTCTTGAGGCCGAATTCCTCAGCCTGCGCCGGGCGGAGGGCGGCGAGGCCCTTATCCGCAATGCCGCCCCGGTATTCGGCGTCCCGCTTCTGGCCCTCATCTATCCCCGGTACGGCGAGGGCAGCCCCAGAGCGGCGCTGGTTCTCTTTTCTTCCGACAGCTTGAGCGAGACTTTCGGGACCGGGGCCAACGCCACCTATATGGTCAACGACGCGGCGGACGTGCTGGTGCATCCCGACGCGGGACTGGCCGCCGCTGCGGTCAACCTGGGAAACCGGCAGTTCATCCGGGAAATGCGCGAAAGCCCCTCCGCGAGCCGGCAGAATCTTTCCGTCGATGAAGACGGGACGCGGCTTTTCGCGGCCTATACCAAGCTGGCCATAGCCAACGCGGCGGTGATTACCAACATAGAAGAGGCCAGGGTATTCGAGGGAATAGAGGCCACGACCCGCAGGAATATTTACCTGGGCGCGGCGGTGCTGTTTATCGCGGGCATTTTTATCTGGCTTTTCAGCAAAACCATCAGCGGCCCCATGAAGGGCCTTGCGGCAGCGGCGCGGCGCATAGAGGGCGGGCAGTTCGAGCTGGCCCTGAAATCCAAAACCCGTGACGAAATCGGGCTCTTAACGTCGAGCTTCCAGCGGATGAGCGCGGCGCTGGGAATTTTCGGCAAGTTTACCAACCGCGAAATCGCTCTGCGGGCAATGCGGGGGGAGATCAAGCCGGGCGGCCTTCCGAAACACGCGACGGTTTTCTTTTCGGACATCCGGGGTTTTACGGAAAAGAGCGAGAATTTTACCAAGGAATACGGAAACGGCGCTTCTGACCGTATTGTCTACTGGCTCAACGAGTACTTTACCCGTATGGTGGACTGCGTGGAAAAAACCGGCGGCGTGGTGGACAAGTTCATCGGCGACGCGATCATGGCCCATTGGGGGACGGCCTACACCGCCGGAAGCCCCGCGGCGGACGCCTATAACTGCGTCAGGGCCGCGCTGATGATGAGGGCCGCGCTCCTGGGCATGAACCGGGATCGCCGCGCCGATGACAGGCGGAACCCGCCGATACGTATAGGCTGCGGCATCAATACGGGCATCGTTACCGCCGGGCAGATAGGATCGGAATTGCGCATGGAGTACACGGTTATCGGCGACCCGGTAAATCTTGCGAGCAGAACGGAGGCGCTGAACAAGCCGCTGGGTACGGACATCCTTATTACCGAAGACACCTGGCGCCTTATCGGGGACAAGCTGGTAACCGGGGAAATGCCGCCGGTAAAAGTAAAGGGAAAAGAAAAACCCGTGCGCATTTTCGCCGTGGTGAACGTAAAAGGCGTGCGGGGGCCGCAGACGCTTGCGGATCTGCGGAGGCTTTTGGGCATTGAAACGCCGGATCTTTCCCGGATAGACACAAGCGTGGAAGAAAAGAAATACAGGATAGAGACAAAGGAATAGCGATGACGGATACGGATAATCCGCGCGAAAAAACCTTTGGGTTGCGGGACACTATTTTTATCTGTCTTTATTTAGCCGGGGCGGCCGCCTGTTTGTTCCTGTTCTGGCGCGATTTAAACCTGTCTTTAATGCGGCTGGACGAAAGGCCCGTCGGGGTTGTTACCTACAAGTACCGTGCGGCGCAGCGGCGTTACGCGGAGCGCGTACTGTGGGAACGCCTGAAGGAAGAAAGCCCCGTATACGACGGGGACACCATCAGGACGGCGGATCTGTCCGAGGCAACGGTCAGCCTGTTTGCAAGCGGCGGAATTATTGATCTGGGGGAGAATACCCTTGTCCGGATACAGATAGAAAAAACAGGAGCCGTGATAGACCTTGCGGAGGGAGGCGTTTCCGCCATTGTGCAGGGCGGCAATCTGCGTATTGAGTCAGGCGGCGTTACGGTGGACGCGGCTCCGGGGGCGCTTGTCGCCGCCGCAGTACCGGATACGGCGGGAAGGGCGGGCCTTGACGTGCGCGTAATGGAAGGCAGCGCCGGAGTGCGGCAGGGCGGCGAACAGCGTACCGTTGACGCAGGGGAAGTTTATTCCGCAGCGGCCCCGGCGTTTGCCCCGGCGGCGCGGGTTACGGTAGTTTCCCCGGGGCCCCAGGCGAAATTTTTGAACGCCGGCGAAGGGCCGCTCGGAGTGGCCTTCCGCTGGAACCGCACAGGCTTTGCCGGAGGCGAGCGGGTGCGGCTCGACCTTGCGGGAGACCGGGGTTTTACCCGCATTATCGAAAGCAGGGAAAGTAACGGCGACGGAGAGACGCTGTATCTGGCAAACGGGGTATATTACTGGCGGGCGTATCCGTCTTCCGAAACCGGGGCTGAGACAGGGCGGGGCGGGGCCAGCGGAAAACTCACCCTTGTTTACGCGCCGCCTCCCGCGCTGCGCAGTCCCGCGCAAGGCGAGCGTTTCCGGTTCCGTACCGCGCGGCCGGGCATCAGGTTTCAATGGCAGGCCTGCGAGGGGGCAGCGGCTTATCTGATTGAGGTTTCCTCCTCTCCCGCGCTGGAAAACCCCCTGTTTTCCGCTACGGTCCAGCCCACAGGGGGCGATACGGTTTCGATAGTTTATTCCGGGTTCCCGGCCGGTTCGTATTACTGGCGGGTTACTCCGGCGTATCCGCGCGACTATGCGGGAGCGGCGCAAAGTTCGGCTGTCGTTTCCTTTAGCGTCGAACAGGCGCTCCTTCTTGCGGCCCCCCAAACGCAGGAACGGACGGAAACGGTGTACCTTGAAACGTACCGGAGGGACAGCTACTTTACCTGGAAGCCGGAAGATGACGCCGCGTATTATAC
>JAIRRR010000108.1 GCA_031255875.1 Treponema sp. | reverse complement strand
CCCAGGATAAGGCCGTTAAAGCCGAAGGAAGACACCCCTCCCATGATCGCCAGGAAGATAACCAGGGGGTGGAGCTGTATCCGGTTTTGCAGGAAAACAGGGCGCAGAAAGTTGTCCAGGATCGAAATAAAAAAACCGGAAACTACGAGGAATACGATTCCTTCGACTATGCTGCCCGAGGCAATACGGATTATCCCGAGCGGGAACCACACCAGCCCCGCGCCGAGCATGGGTATAAAGGCGCAGATAAGCACCAGCGCGGCAAAGACCAGGCTGCCCCTTACCCGGAAGATGCTGAAGATGATATAGGCCATCACCGCCTGCACCAGGGCCACGATGATGTACCCCAGGAACAGATTCCGGGTAATATCTTTGAACTTTATTACCAGGGCGGACATGTATTCCTTGCGTATGGGAATGGCGTGTTTTACAAGCCGGGCAAGGTAGGGGCCGTCGAGGTAAAAGAAAAACAGGCAGAAAAGCATGAACACGATTCCGATCCCGAAAGCGCCGATATCTTTCGCGACGGCGCTGCTTATGTGAAACACCTCCTGGAGGCTCTGGCTCAGAAGCTGGATTAGGCGCCTCCTGAGATCTTCCGAATCGATTTCCACAAGGCCTGAGCTCAGATCCGCGATAAGATCCGACACGCGGACCAGGGCGTCGTTGAATATTCCCGGGTTGCTGTAAAGGTAATCCCTTGCGCTGCGGATAAGGTCCGTGATCTGCCGGTAAAACTGGAAGCTCACGAAAACCAGGGGGATCAGGATGAGGAAAATGGTCCCCAGAGAAAAAACCGCCGCCAGTACGTTTTTTACGATCTTCCCCCGGTAAGTGGAAAAATCCATCTTGCGGATAATCCGCTGGTGAAGCGGCCCCAGCAGTATATAAAACAGTATGGACCATAACAGCACGGAAAAGAAAAACGAGAGAAGCCTGCATACCAGGACGAACAGTACTATCAGTATGGCTCCGAAAACCGTGTTCTGTACCAGTTTCGGCGGGGGCTGGATGGGCTCGCTCATAATCCCGCCAGAATCCGCTCAGCTTCCGCCTTTCCCGGGTAATGGGGGCTCGTCCTTAAAAGGGCCTCCAGTTGCTGTTTTGCCAGCGCCGCGTCCCCCAGGCTGACATAGGCTTTCCCCAGCTCGAACAGGGCGTCGGCGTTGTCGGGGCTGAGCCGCAGGGCTTCCCGGTACTGGTCGCGGGCCCTGTTGTAGTCGGTCGCGCCTATGCAGGCCCGCGCCAGGTTCAGGCGCGTCGTGGCGTTGTTCGGCTCCGCGGTAATGGCCTTTTCGTAATGCTCCACGCTCCGCCCCCAGTCTTCCAGCTTTTGGTAGGCCGCCCCCAGGTTGTTGTTTACCTCGAAGGAGGACGGTTCCGCCCTGTAGGCTTCCAAAAGCAGGGTCAGCGCCTGGCTGGGCAGGCCGCTGGCGATGAATATCTTCCCCAGGTTTATACGGGGCCGCACGTATTTCTGGTCAAGCGAGGCCGCCCTGGCGTAGGCCGCGATAGCCCCGTCTTCGTCCCCGGCTGATTCGCAGGCCAGGCCCAAAGTGTAGTGGTAAAGCGCCTTCGAGGGCGCCGCGGCTGCCGCCTTTTCGGAAAAGGCGCGGGCTTCTTCGTACTTTTGCAGTTCTATTTTTACCAGGGCCATGTTGTAGTTGGTCTGATCGTCATCCGGGGCAAGGGCGAGCGCCCGGCCGAAAGAGGCCTCCGCACCCGGATAATCGCCCGAGCCGCTCTGCGCGATCCCCAGTTCCCTCATGGCGGCCAGGTTGCCGGGCTCGTAGAGCAGGCAGCGCTTGTAAGCCTCGATGGCCCCGGCCCTGTCCCCCTTTGCCGAGAGAATATAGCCGATCTGGCGGTGGGCCGCCGCGTAGTCGGGCTTTACTTCGGCCGCCTTGCGGTAAGCGGAAAGCGCGTTGTCCTGCCTTCCCAGGCGGCCGTAGGCGGCGCCCAGATTGTACCAGGAGGATTCCGAGCCGGGGTTGATCTGTACCGCGGATTCATAGGCCCTTGCCGCTTCCGTGAAATTGCCGGTATTGAACTGCGCCCTGGCCAGTTCCATAAAATACACGAAATTGCTCCCGTCAAGCCGGGCCGCTTCCCTGAACTCGTCCCGCGCGCTCTCCCATTGCCTGAGATCGGCGGCTATTTTCCCCAGGGTAAAGTGGGGCTGGGCCTGGGTCCTGTCCCGTTCGATAGAAGCGCGGGCGTAGTCCCCGGCATGCCTGCGCGCCTCGTTTTTCACTTCCTGCGCGGCGTCTTTGCTGGCGGACAGTTCGTAATAGGCGCTCGCTATCCCGCTGCGGATGCCGGCGTCAAAACGGCTTTCCCCGGCGGGCATTTTTTCCAGCGCTTCCCGGAAAGCTCTTTCGGCCGCCGGTATGTCCCCGGAACTGATCGCGTTACGGCCCCGGTCCACAAGCTCGTTCACCGCCCTCATCTTTTCCTGGGTTTCCCGGGAGGCCCTGGCCATTTCCTCGGCCTGCGCCTGTTTCCGTTCTTCTTCGGCAGCTGCTGCGGCCAGCCGTTCGGCCTCGGCTTCGGCGCGGGAAGCCGAGGCGTCCGCTTCCAGCCGCGAGCGCTCAAGGGCAAGGCGCTCCTGGGCCGCCAGGGACTGGGCCTGTATGGCCTGTATCGCCTGCATGGCCGCGTCAAGGGAGCCGTCCGGGGCCGGCGCGGAATCCCCGGCCTGGACCGGGGCGGCGTTCCGGCTTTCGCGCTGTTTTTTCAGGGCTTCGTCCTGGAGCAGCCTGGCCTCCTCGTTATCGGGATTCCTGATAAGTATCCCCTCCAGAAGGGCGAGGGCCCGCTGGTATTCGTCCTGGGCAATATAATCTTCCGCCAGGCGCATGGTATTTTGCAGGCGGGCCTTTTCGCCGTTTCCCCTGACCAAAAATACAACGCCCGCGCACAACAGTACCGCCGCTGCCGCTGCTGCGGCGATGATGATCGCTTTTTTGTTTGCCATTTATCCCTAACTCCGTTGTTCGCTGGCTGCCGGAACTTACTCCGCCAGCTCGAATTCGCCTTCATAGTCAAGCATGCCTTCGCTCCCTGCGGAAAGCCCCTGGGTTTCGTCCGCCGCAGCCTGCAACGAGGCCGAAACTTCCTCCAAAAGCCGCTGTTTTCGCTCCGCCTCGGCCCTGGCTAGCGCCTCGGCCTCCAGCCGCCGCTGCTCCTCCAGAAGGCGCTGCCGCTCGGCTTCGGCAAATTCCTCGTTGATAAACGCGACAAGCTGCTCAATCCCGGGCCGCTTGGGGGAGCGGGGCTCCAGGGTAAGGTAGTACTCGTAATCCGAGAGGGCTTCTTTCCGGGCGCCCGAACGCAGCAGGGCGTTGGCCCGGTTGAGGTAGGCCGAGGCATAGGCCGGGTCCGCGTCTATAGCCTGGGTATAGTACCTGACCGCCGTTTCCGCGCTGCCGTTAGCGTAGTAGATGTTCCCCAGGTTATAGGCGATCTGGGAGGTTTCGGCCCCGCCCCGGGGAAGCGCTTTCAGGTAGGTGGCAATAGCGTCGTCGCTCCGGCCGAGCTGGAGGTAGGCCACGGCCAGGTAAAGGTAGGCCTTTATATTGGCGGGGTCTTCCTCCACCGACGCAGCCAGGGCCGGCAAGGCTTCGGCGGGCCGGTTCTGCATGAAAAGATTTTCCCCCTGCGAAAAATTACTCTGGGCCGCCAGGGGGAAGGCCGCCGGAATCAGTAAAATTACCGCTATTTTCCGCGCGTTTGCGCCCAAAACAGCCGTACAATGCCGTAAAAACCTGTCCAAGCTCTCCCTCCGGGATTTGACACGGGCAGCCGCCCATACTATAGTAAAACCGGGTTATTTCAAAATACCGGATTTTGAAACGACGCGCCTAATATAATATTACACCATTATCGGCCGTTTTGTCAGGGAACTTGTCCCCGTTCGATACCATGGGCGCGGCCGCAGGGGATAAATGTATCGGGAAATGACGCGGCCATGAAGATACTCTGCGTGTCGGACCAAATCGATCCTTTGGTTTATTCATCGTTTGTAAAAGAACGGTTTTCCGACGTGGACATGGTCCTGAGCGCGGGGG
Source organism: Treponema sp. (assembly GCA_031255875.1). Classification (GTDB taxonomy): domain Bacteria; phylum Spirochaetota; class Spirochaetia; order Treponematales; family Breznakiellaceae; genus JAIRRR01. The sequence continues at coordinate 481 of JAIRRR010000108.1, read as the reverse complement.
ATCTCCCCATGGAGTACCTTGAATTCATCGTCTCTTCCCTGAACAAGCCGCTGCTCTTTGTATTCGGCAACCATAACCTGAAAGACTACGCGGCGTATGCCGGGGAAAAGGGCTTCGCGGGCCTGGACTTTGCGCAGGAAGGGCGTTTTTCCGGGGCCACCCATATCGGTTCCAAGGTACGCCGGGAAGAAGGGCTTATCGTCATGGGGCTGGGGGGGTCCATGAAGTACAACCGCGGGGAAAACCAGTTTTCCGATTTCGGGATGCTTTGCAAGATCATCGCGAAGATACCCGCGCTGCTCCTCAACCGGATCTTCCGCGGCCGCTATCTGGACGTGCTCCTGACCCACGCGGCTCCCAGGGGGATACACGACCGGGAGGACCCCTGCCACCGGGGTTTCCGTTCTTTCCTCTGGTTTATGCGGGCCTTTAAACCCAGGTATCTGATCCACGGCCATATTCACCTGTACGATCTTTCCGC
>JAIRRR010000175.1 GCA_031255875.1 Treponema sp. | reverse complement strand
CCTCCTTCCTGCCGCTTCCCGCGCTTTGCCGAGCCCTTGAGTCTCGGGCTTATACGGGGTAAACTCGCATTATGCTCGAAAAGATCATCAAAGCCCTGTTCGGTTCCCAGCACGAGCGGGACCTTAAGGCGCTTCTGCCTGTCCTGCACGCGGTAAACGAAAAGGAAGCGTGGGCGGTTTCCCTGCCTGCGGAAGATTTCCCCAAGATAACGGCCCAATTCAAAGAGCGCTATGCCGGGGGCGAAAGCCTTGACTCGCTGCTTCCGGAAGCCTTCGCGCTGGCCCGGGAGGCGGCCCGGCGGAACCTGGGGGAGCGGCCCTACGATGTCCAGGTCCTGGGCTCTATCGTGCTCCACCAGGGGAAGATTGTCGAGATGAAAACCGGCGAAGGCAAGACCCTGATGAGCGTTTCGGCGGCCTACCTGAACGCGCTTTCCGGCAAGGGCGTCCACGTGGTTACGGTGAACGACTACCTGGCCGGCCGTGACGCGGACTGGATGCGCCCGGTTTTCAGCTACTTGGGGCTTACGGTGGGGACCATCCTTTCGGACATGGACAACGAGCGGCGCAAGCTGAACTACGCCTGCGACATTACCTACGGGACAAACAACGAGTTCGGCTTCGACTATCTGCGCGACAACATGCTCTGGGATCTGGGCCGCCGGGTGCAGCGGGGCCACCCCTTTTGCGTGGTGGACGAGATCGACTCGATACTGATCGACGAGGCGCGGACCCCGCTTATCATTTCCGGCGCGGCGGAGGACGACACCTACAAGTACGCCGAGGTTGACCGGCTCCTGGGCACCCTGGAAGAGGTACAAAAGAAGGAAGACGGCGATTATCCCGACGAGGCCCAGGGGGAGGAGGTGATCGGGGATTACAAGCTCAACGAGAAGAACAAGGGCATTTCCTTTACCAACGCGGGGATGGCGAAGATAGAGGGGCTGCTGCAAAAGCGGAACCTGATCAAGGGCGCTATTGTTGACGAGGAAAATTTCGAGTACCTCCACTACTTTACGCAGGCGCTGAGGGCGCACAAGCTCTTCCACCTTGACGTTGACTACGTTGTCCAGGACGGGCAGGTCCAGATAGTCGATGAGTTTACGGGCCGCATACTCCACGGCCGCCGCTATTCCGACGGGCTGCACCAGGCGATCGAGGCCAAGGAAAGGATCAAGATAGCCCAGCGCAACCGCACCCTGGCGACCATTACCTTCCAGAACTTCTTCAGGCTCTACGAAAAAATTTCCGGCATGACCGGGACCGCCGACACGGAAGCCGTGGAGTTCGCCAAGATCTACAACCTTGACGTGGTGGTAATCCCCACGAATCTCCCGGTCATGAGAAACGACGAGGACGACGTGGTATACCTTAACGAGAAGGACAAATTCAACGCCCTCTGCACGGAAATCGCCGAGGCCCATAAATTGGGCCAGCCCATGCTTATCGGCACGGTCTCCATCGAAAAATCGGAAAAGCTTTCCGCCATGCTCGTCCGGCGCGGCATAAGGCACGAGGTGCTCAACGCCAAGAACCACGCCCGGGAGGCGCAGATTATCGCCGAGGCCGGGGCCCGGGGCGCGGTTACTATCGCCACCAACATGGCCGGCCGGGGGACCGACATCAAGCTCGGCGGAAGCCCGGAGCACCGCGCCCGCAAGCGGGCCGGGACCGAGGCCGCGCCGGAAAAATACGCGGCGGTATTAAAGGAAGAGTACGAAAAGTGGCGTACCGATTACGAGGAAGTAAAGGCCCTGGGGGGGCTTTACGTGATCGGGACCGAGCGCCACGAGAGCCGCCGCATCGACAACCAGCTCCGGGGCCGTTCGGGCCGCCAGGGGGACCCGGGCCGTTCCAAGTTCTTTATCTCCATGGAAGACGACCTTATGCGCCTTTTCGGCGGGGAAAATATCAGGAACCTGATGTCGAAGTTCGGGATGCAGGACGGCGAGCCGATCTTCCACCCCTGGCTTAACAAGAGCATCGAGAAGGCGCAGAAAAAGGTCGAGGAGCGGAACTTCGAGATCCGCAAGCACCTTTTGGAATACGACGACGTCCTGAACCAGCAGCGCAAGTTTATCTACGAACAGCGGGACCTTATCCTTTCCGACAGAGATCTGAAACCCCGCATCCACGACGCCACCGCCGGGATGGTGGAAAACGCCCTTGCAAATTACCAGCAGACCCAGAAGCACGGCCAGGCGGAGGCCGTACAGGAACTGTCGGCCTACCTTAAAACCCAGTTCGGCTACGCCCTCCGCGTCCCGGGGGAGGCGAAAGAGGAATGGCTTTCCGAAAAACTGCGCGAGCGCGTTACGGCCGACCTTGAGCGGGACATCGAGGAAAAGGCGGCCCTGACGGGGGACGCAAACCTGAACGACTTTATCCGCATGCAGTACCTCCAGTCCATTGACCGCAAGTGGCTTGACCACCTGGAAAACATGGAGGGCCTGCGCGAATCCGTGCACCTGCGCAGCTACGCGCAGAAAAACCCCCTGACCGAATACAAGCTGGAAGGCGCGCAGATATTCGACACCATGATCGACACCATACGCGCGGAGATCGCCTCCCGGCTTCATCTGGTCCGTATCCAGACCGCTTCCTCCCACGATGTCCGCAACCGGGGTCCCGTTGTTACCCAGTCGGCAACGCACGGCAGCGTGGGCGCTTTCGCGGGCAGCGTTTCCGCGGGGAGCGGCGCTCCGGCCGGCGGCCAGGGCGCGGGGCAGGAGGCGGTTACCGTAGTACGCGCCGTTCCCAAAGTAGGCCGCAACGACCCCTGCCCCTGCGGCAGCGGGAAGAAGTACAAGTTCTGCCACGGCAGGTAGAG
>JAIRRR010000092.1 GCA_031255875.1 Treponema sp. | reverse complement strand
ATGGCAGATTTAAAAGGCAGTAAGACTGAGATAAATTTGCAGACGGCTTTTGCGGGAGAATCGCAGGCCCGCGGCAAGTACCACTACTTTGCGTCGAGGGCCCGGGAAGAGGGGTATCTGCGGATTGCCCGTATCTTTGAGGAAACGGCGGTCAACGAGCAGGAACACGCAAAGATATGGTTCAAGTTGCTTGACGGAATCGGGGACACCGAGGCGAATTTGAAAGAGGCCGCCGGCGGCGAGAACTACGAATGGACCTCCATGTACGTCGAATTCGCGAAAACAGCGGAAGAGGAAGGCTTCAAGGACATCGCGGCGCGTTTCAGGCAGATCGCGGAAATTGAGAAGAAACACGAAGAACGTTATTTGAAACTGCTCCAGGGCATTGACAGGAAACAGGCCCCCGTAAAGGGCAATACCCTGACCTGGCAGTGCGTCAATTGCGGAAACACGATAAGCGCCAAGACCGCGCCCAAAGAATGCCCTGTCTGCACATACGCGGACATTCCCTGGTCGGGCTTGCAGGCCTATATTCCGGCGGAACCGGAAAACTAGCAGCTTGGTGCTTACACCGGGGTCCTGTCCTAAACAGATAGATTAAGAACTCAAACCACTGACGGCGCGGACGAATATGGGTTTGTTGTCCGCTATTCCTTATTCCGTCCGTGGTCATTGTTTAATTGCCCGTTTCATCCCTCGCCCGCTTTCCGGCGGGCGACGGCTTGCCTTCCCGGCAAAGCCCCTTTATAATGAACAACTGTGACAACTTTACCCCTGCGCGGCGGGCCGGCCGCGCGTTACGGCCGGGCGGGAAACGCAGATTCATGAGCGCCGCGAAATTTACCGTGTCCGAGCTGACCGAACGCATCAGGCTCAAGCTGGAGGGGGAATTCGGCACGGTGCTTGTCGAAGGGGAGCTTTCCAACTGCCGGCCTTCCAGCACGGGGCACCTTTACTTTACCTTGAAGGACACCGGGGCCGCGATATCCGGCGTCATGTTCAAGAACCGGCTGAGGTCCCTGGCCTTTGAACCGAAAGACGGGATGCTGCTGCGCGTGCGCGGGGCGATCTCGGTCTACGCCCAGCGGGGGAGCTACCAGATTGTCTGCGAGGAGATGGAGCAGGCCGGGACCGGCGACATACTGGCGCTCCTTGAAAAACGGAAGCGGCTTCTCGCGGAAGAGGGGCTTTTTGACGAGGACCGGAAGAAGGATCTGCCCCGTTTTCCGGAGACCGTCGGGGTGGTGAGTTCCCCCACGGGAGCGGCGGTCCGGGATATCCTCAATATTCTGGGGCGGCGGGCCGCCGGCGTGCGGGTGGTGATTCTGCCCTGCCCGGTGCAGGGCGCGGGGGCGGCTGAGGCGATTGCCCGGCGTATAGAGCAGGCGAACGCCTGGGATCTCGCGGATGTGCTCATCGTGGGGCGGGGCGGCGGGTCCCTTGAGGATCTCCTGCCTTTTTCGGAAGAAGCCGTGGTACGCGCGGTGGCCGCCTCCGCCATACCCGTGGTGAGCGCCGTGGGGCACGAAATCGACTGGGCCCTTTCGGACTACGCCTCCGACCTGAGGGCGCCTACCCCCTCGGCGGCTGCGGAACTGGTGAGCGAGGGGCGTTACGACGCGGCGCATATAGTGGAAGTTCTGTCGCGGACCATGACGGAGACGGTAAGCGCCCGGCTTGACCGGGTGCGCCTCCTGCTCAAGCCTTTCAGCGTCGAGGATATGGAGTACCGTTTCCGCGCGATTCTCCAGCCGCGCCTGGTGCGTTTTGACGACGCAAAAGAAACGCTTTTAACCGCCATTTCCGGGCGCGTGCGGGATCTGCGGGTAAGGCTGGACCTGGCCTTTACCGCGCTCGAGGCCTCCAGCCCCATGACGGTAATGGAACGCGGTTTTTCCCTGGTGACGCGGAAAGATAACGGCGCGGTGGTCAGGGCCGCGGACATGGTAAAGCCGGGGGACGGGCTTGTTATACGGCCGCTGTCCGGGCTCATCGGCGCTACGGCGGATTCTGTTGAAAGCGGCGGCAATGCCGGTAAACGCGATACTGCTGACGGCAAAAACGACGCTTTGCGGTAAAAGAGGTTGATATGAAAAATTTCGAGGAAAGGCTTGCGCGGCTTGAGTCCCTGGGAGAAAAGATACGCAAACCGGAGCTTCCCCTGGACGACGCGCTCAAGGCCTTTGAAGAGGGGATAAAGCTCGCGCGGTCGCTTGAAAAGGATCTGGAAAAGGTGGAAAGCCGTATAGATATTCTGATGAACGGCCCCGAGGCAAAGCCGGAATCGGAGGAGGCCGAGCTGGGCCTCTTTGACGGCGAGGGATAATGCCTCTTCCTGAGGCGGGCCGCCGCCGGATAGAGGTGCTGCCGCCCGACGAGGCGCGGAAGATCGCCGCAGGCGAGGTGATCGACAGGCCCGCCGCGCTGGTGCGGGAATTCCTGGACAACGCGATTGACTGCGGCGCTTCTGTCTGCGAGGCGGTCATAGAAGGGGGCGGGATTCAGAGGGCCGAGGTAATCGACAACGGGAGCGGCATGAGCAGGGAGGATCTCGGGCTGTGTTTTGAAACCCACGCCACGAGCAAGATACGTTCCCTGGAGGACCTCAATACCGCGGAGACCCTGGGCTTCCGGGGCGAAGCCCTTGCCGCGGCTGCGGCGGTTTCCCGGCTCGAAATACTGTCAAGCGAGGACGGCCGCGGCGCGTGGCTTTTGGAGACAGGCCCGGGCGGCGCGGGCGAAACGCGCCTAACCCGGTCGAGCCGGGTTAGGGGTTCCAGCGTGCGCGCGCTCAGGCTTTTCGATACTATTCCCGCGCGCAGGCGTTTTCTCAAGCGGGAGGGGAGCGAGGCGCAGCTTTGCCGCCAGGTTTTTATTGAAAAGGCGCTTGCCTTTCCCGCGCTGGATTTCCGCTTTATCCAGGACGGAAAACTGAGATGCGCTTTTCCTCCGGCCGATTCCTACAAAGAACGTTTTGCCCAGGCGCTTCTTGACAGGGCGGAGGCGGTTTTCCTCCGGGAGATTGCCGCAAGCGGGCCCGGCTTTTCGGCGGTGATTGTGGCGGGCGGGCCCGAGCTTTACCGTTCCGACAGGCGGCAGCAGTACTGTTTCGCGAACGGCAGGCGCATCCAGGATTTCAGCCTGATACAGGCCTTTGAATACGGGCTCCAGCACTGGTTCCCCAACGGCGTCCATCCTGTGGGCGCGGTTTTTATCGACATCGATCCCGCCCTTGCGGACTTCAATATCCACCCCGCGAAACGGGAGGCCCGTTTCCGCGATCCCGGGGCTATACACCACGCCGTCACTTCCGCGCTGGGCGACTATGCCCGGCGCAGTTTCGCGGCAGGGGCGGCTTTCCCGGGCCCCTCCGCTTCCGGGAAAGACGGCTCCGGCGCGCCTTCCTGGTTTGAGGGGGGCGCGGGAACGGACAGCGCGGACATGCGGCGCCTTGCCCTGGAAGCCCTGCCGGGCGGTCCGGAGCCTTCCGCGCTGTTTCCGGGGCCCCGGGTTTCCGGAGAAGAGCCGGCGGGATTTCCGCCGGGCGGCGCATACGGAGGCGGCACATACGGAGGCGGCCCGGACGCGCGGGGCGAATTTCCGCCTGAAGGGGCCGCTGTTTCGGACCCGGGCCGGCGTTTTTCCCCGGAAAACGCCGCCGCGCCGGGCGGGAGGCCCCGGCTCGCAGGAAGGGTTTTCTCGCTCTTCATCCTGGCCGAATGGGCGGACCGGCTCTTCATCATCGATCAGCACGCGGCCCACGAGCGGCTCTTGTACGATCGGGTCCTGGCCGGAAGGGTGCCCGCGCAGGAACTGCTCGTCCCCATCCCCTTTGCCACCGAGGACGAGGGGGAAGACCGCTTTCTTGAGGGGGAGCGGGAGGCCCTTGCGGGACTCGGCGTCAGGATCGAGGGGGGGGGCGGCTCCTGGCGTATAAGCGCCCTGCCCGAAAGCTGGAAGCTTTCCGATCCGGAGACGGTACGGGAAATTCTGGAACTGAAAAACGCCCGCGAGAATATGGCCGAACGCTGGGCCGCCACGCTTTCCTGCCACGGGGCGGTTAAGGACGGGGACTACCTTGACGACGGCGCGGCCCTGGCCCTGGCCGAAGCCGCGCTGCGCCTGCCCGTGCCGCGCTGCCCCCACGGCCGGCCCATCTGGAAAGAAATCAGCCGGGAAGAGCTTTTCCGCGCGGTACGGCGGACCGAATGACGGGCAGCGGTTTGCTGCGCCGCGTTTAAATTTCCCGCAGGAAAGCCGTGTAGCCCTGGTAGGTGGTGTAGAGGTCCGCCTTGCTTATCACCTCGAAGGGCGAGTGCATGGAGAGGACGGCTATGCCGCAGTCCAGCACCTCCACCCCCAGGTTCGCGACGTACTTGGCGATAGTGCCGGCGCCGCCCTTGTCCACCTTGCCCAGGTCCCCGGTCTGCCAGGGGATCTTGTTCCGGTTCAAAACTGCCTGGACCCGGCAGCAGAATTCCGCGTTCGCCTCGCTGCACCCGCCCTTGCCGGAACCGCCCGTGTATTTGGTGAGCACAATGCCCCGGCCAAAGGCGGAGGCGTTCTTCTTGTCGTAGAAGCCGTCGTAGTTCGGGTCCAGGGCGCTGTTCACGTCGGCGGAAAGCATGCTTGAATTGCCCAGCGCCCGGCGCAGCGCCAGATCGGAGTACTGCCCGCCGGATTTTGCCAGAATATAGGCGATGAAATTTTCGAAGAAGCGCGACTGCGCCCCGGTATTGCCTGCGGAGCCGGTTTCTTCTTTGTCGGTCAGAACCGCCATTACCGTTCTGGCCGGCGGCCCGCCTTCGGCTATGTCCAGGACGGCCCGGATCGCCGGGTACGCGCAGCACCGGTCATCGTGGCCGTAGCCGCCGATCATGCTCCGGTCAAAGCCCAGATCGCGGGCCTTGAACGCCGGCACGAATTCAAGCTCCGCGCCGCAGAAATCCTGTTCCACTATGCCGTACTTCTTGTTGAGGATGGCGAGCAAATTGAGTTTCACTTTGTCTTTGGCCTTGGCGTCCTTGTACGGCCTTGAGCCCGCCAGGATGTTGAGGTCTTCCCCGGCGATGGCTTCCGACGCCTTTTTCTGCATCTGCTCGCGGGCAAGGTGCGGCAGGAGATCCGTGATGGTAAACACCGGGTCCCCCTCGTCCTCGCCTATCGTTATGTCTACTTTCGCGCCGTCTTCCCGGATCACCACGCCGTGTACCGCGAGCGGTATTGCGGCCCACTGGTAGTTTTTAATGCCGCCGTAGTACTGGGTGTCGAGAAACGCCAGCTCAGATTCTTCGTAAAGCGGGTTGGGCTTGAGGTCGATGCGCGGCGAATCCACATGGGCGCCCAGGATGTTCACGCCCTCGGCGGCCGGCTTGCTCCCGATTACCGCGCAGATGAGGGACTTGCCCCGGTTTGCCTGGTACAGCTTGTCGCCGGGCTTGAAATTCCCGCCCCCGTCGATCCTCGCCTCGATGTCGGCAAAGCCCGCCTTCCGCAGCAGCTCAAGAGAGGCGGCGGTGAATTCCCGCTCGGTCTTCCCCCTGTCGAGAAACCGCTTGTACTCTTCGGCGAAACGCTCAAGCCCTTCCTCGTCCCCGGCGCTCAAGTTATCCCAGCTGTTTTTCCTGCTTGAAAATAATTTTTCCGCCAGGAGCTGCCCCTCGGTCTTTTTTTCCTGTTCCTCGCTGCCGTTTCCTGCCAATTTAATCGCTCCTCGGTTTTATCGTTTGAACTTCAGCGTTTCAAGCGTGGAAGATCCCCGGACAACCTCGAACCAAAGTTCTTTTTCCGCCTTCTCCCTGAGCAGCCGGTAGAACGAGGCCAGGTCCCGGACGGGTTCGCCGTTAATGGCGACGATTCTGTCCTCCCTCTGGAGGCCGATAATCGCCGCAGGGCTTTCGTTGATGATAGACGCGGCGATGACCCCCTGGGCGTCCTCGTCCAGCTTGAAACTTTCGCGGAGGCTGTCGGTGAGGGGGACGGCGAGGACTCCGGGCCACAGTTTCTTGTTGTCCGCGGCAACCTCGTCGGTCCTTGTTTCAATCGTTACCGTAAAGTCCTGCGTTGCGCCGTCGCGGATCACCGTAAAGCGGGCGCGCTCTCCGGGGCGCAGATCCCCTACCGCGAGAGTCAGCGCGCTCGACCCCCGCATTTCGCGGCCGTTAAGGTGGGTGATAAAGTCGCCGCTCTGGATGCCGCCCTTCGCGGCGGGGGAGTCCAGGAATACCATGGAGGCCAGGGCGCCCCGCTTGCCCGTAAGCCCCAGGCTCTGGAGCATTTCCCTTTCCGGATCGACAAGAGAGACCCCGAGCCAGCCGTAGCTGATCTCCCCCTTGTCGATAAATTCGTCGATGGAACGCTTGGCGTTGTTGATAGGGATGGCGAACCCCAGGCCGACGGAACCGCCGCCGTTATTGCTGGCTATCCAGGTATTGATCCCCACGACCTCTCCCCGTATATTTACCAGCGCGCCCCCGGAATTCCCCTGGTTTATCGAGGCGTCCGTCTGGATAAAGTCGTTGATGTTCCCCGCAGGCCCCCCGGTGCGGCCTACCGCGCTTACGATACCCATGGTCACCGTAGCCATAAGGCCCAGCGGGCTCCCCACCGCGATGGACCAGTCCCCCACCCTGAGGGAATCGGAATCGCCCAGCACCGCGAGCGGGTAGGATTCGTTCGTCTTGAAAGAGACCATCGCCAGATCCTTGCGGTCGTCTTTGCCGACAATTTCCGCGGCGTATTCCTTGCCCTCGTGGGTAACCACAAGAATTTCGGCGGTGCCGTCAACTACGTGGAAATTGGTCATCACGTAGTACTGGTCGCCGGTCTGGCGGACAATGATCCCCGATCCCAGGCCCTGGGTGCGGTACTCGCGTTCCTGCCTGCGGTTCGGGGCGTTTTCCTGGGGGCCGAAGAAAAATTCCCAGGGGATCCCGTTGAAGTTGGGCGTCTGCCGCCGCTGTATGGAAACCGTCTTTATCTCCACCACCGAGGGCAGCACCTTGTCCGCCACGGCCCGGAAAGCGGTCTGAAGGCTTTCGGCTACGTACAGCGCGGAACTCGGAATGGCCACCTGGTTCTCCTCGGCCTGGGCGATCTTCTTCGACTGGGGGGAAGAACAGGAAAAGGAGAGGAATGCCAGGGAGAATCCTATGATAATGCCGATAAGCACCAGGTTGAAGATAAAAAAGTTTTTGGATGACAGTTTTTCGGTAAAATTCATCGTTTTCGCTCCTGCTCTGATTTTAATGGGGAAAAGGGCCCCCTGCACGGCAGTTTGTAATAACGGGTCGAGGGCGCAACGCCCGCCGGTAATATTTTCATATAAATAACCTATTACCACAAAAATTGGTTACAGGGAAGGGTCATTCCGTAAGAATTTCCGTATGATCGGGGAAAATGGCGATAGTGTGCTCCCAATGGCAGGAAAGCCTGCCGTCCGCGGTAACGACCGTCCAGTTGTCGTCAAGGACATCGACATCGCCCGTGCCCATGTTGACCATGGGCTCGATGGCAAGGACCATGCCCCCGGTCATTTTGGGATTGGGGCCGTGGGGATAGTTGGGCACCTGGGGGTCCTCGTGGACCGCGAGCCCCACGCCGTGGCCGCAGAACTGTTTTACCACGCCGTAGCCGCAGGAAAGGGCGTAGCCGTGTATGGCCCGGGCAATCTGCAAAAGCCGGTCGCCGCATTTGGCGGCGCGTATGCCCCGGTAAAGGCATTCCCTGGTCGCCTGGTTCAGGGCGTGGGCGTCCGCGCTCACCTTTCCCACCTCCACCGTCACCGACTTGTCGCTGATAAAGCCCCCAAGATCGATGCCGCAGTCCAGGGAAACCAGATCCCCGACGGCGATCCTCCGTTTCGAGGGGATGCCGTGGATCACCTCGTCGTTGATGGAAATGCAGATAGCGCCGGGGAACGGGCTTCCCCTGGGCCCGTATCCGAAGAACGCCGGCTTCCCCCCGATTTTGCCTATCCAGTCCCGGACCCATTTGTCAAGCTCGATGGTCTGTACGCCGGGCTTTACCAGCGGGACCATGTCGTCGAACATGGCGCGGAGCGCCTTGCAGGATTCCCGTATCCCGGCGATCTGTTTCTCGTTCTTCAGGCGGATCATAGACGGCTAACCCACATTCAGCTTGCGCCTGAGCTGCGTTATATTGGGCAGGGCCGGGTCCCGCCTCAGGGCTTCCCGGAAAACCGCCTCGGCGTCTTTCATCTCCCCCAGGCGGACCAGGGCTTCCGACATGGAACGCATCCACCGGGCCTCGTCCCTGGGGGGGAAGCCCAGTTCCAGAAGTATCTCCATGCAGCCGATAAAAGTCTCGCTGTCCACGGCGGCTTTCAGGCGGAGCCGTACCAGTTCCCTGAGGGCGTTTTCGATCTCCTCGGTATAATGCCGGAAATAGGGCTTCCTCCTCTCTTCCCGGATAATGTCCGTGAGCAGGATAAAGGCCTCGTAGTAATCCCCCCGTTTCGACAGCTCCTCGGAAAGGATAAACGAACAGTCCAGCCAGTCCTCCCGGTCCAGGTACTTTTCCATGGCGAAACCGAGGCCCCCGTGCCTGCGCCAGATGGAAAGCGCCGAATCTTCCTCCAGGTGGAGCAGGTCGAAGAAGACGAGCCTTGCCTGCCGCCGGGGATCGTCCGGATCTTCGGCCAGGTAACGCCGGTAGTCGAAACACTCCCCCCTGACAAAGCGGCTGTAGGCCCGGTCGTATTCGCCCCGCCTCCCCTCGTTCGAGAGGACCTCGTAGGCGCTGAGGAGCTTCCTCATGGCCTCGGCGCCCCCGGA
>JAIRRR010000026.1 GCA_031255875.1 Treponema sp. | reverse complement strand
GTAGCCGCGAGCGATAACACTTACGACCGCTTTGTTATCACGGCCGAGGCGGAGGAAGATTTTACCGGCAATTTCGGCGTGATACGCTTTGACGAAATCTACGATTTCGACCGGCTGGGGATTAGGCCCGGGGCCGTAAGCGATCATTACCCTGTTTGGGCCGAATTCTACACGGACCGCGACACGGATTAGGGGCCGCGCGGGGCGTCCGTTGTCCGCTCTGGGATACCGCCGGCCGGAATTCCGAGGGCATTTTGTTCTGAGTGAAAGAAACTACAAAAAATCAAATTTTTTCCGATAATGTGAATGGGTTTATCAAATGAAATTGTTAGTACTCCACGGGGCGGAGGGGAAAAGAACCGCCCAGGATATTGTCCGGAATCAATTAAAGGGGATCAAAGCGCCTTCCCAAAGAATTGATATGGACGCCGACTGGGGCGCCTGGGGATCGGCGCTTGACGGGGATATAACGGCCGATGCACGCATCATCGTCGTCATCACCGGAAATGCCTGCGAATCGCCCTGGTTTGCCTATTTTGCGGGCCTTTGCCGGGGGCGGGAGCAGGGGCTTGTCGCGTACAGCGGAAGAAAGGCCGAGGTTCCCGGCATATTCGCAAAAACAGTAATTCCCCTGGCGGGGAAAAAAGACCTGGAAAAGCGCCTCCCGGAATACATTGGGGAATGGATTGCCGTGGAAAAAACCGAGACAGCGAAGAAACGGCTAATTGATATGGGTATCCCCTTTACCGGGGCGTCCTTGTGCAATTGCGTCACGGCGAAAAACACCGCCGCAGTGAATCTCTTTTTACAGGCCGGGTTTTCCGCGAATACGCGCGACGCCCTGGGGGTGCCCCTGCTCTGCCTTGCCGCAAGGGCGGGCGACAGGGGCCTTGCCGAAATTTTGCTTGATGCCGGTTCCGATGTGAACGCGCTTTCGGCGGACAGGGGCGGTTCCGCGCTTATCGACTGCGCCCTGGGAAGGCATTCCGGCATCGCGGAATTGTTCCTCAAGGCCGGCGCGGATGTGAATGTCAAAAGCAAGGACGGACAGTCGGCGCTGATTATTTCGGTCGGCCTTGACGACGAGATTTTCGCGGAGATGCTTCTCAAGGCAGGGGCGGACGCGGACGATCCTGACGCCCTGGGCGCCAGCGCCAGGAAGTACGCCGCGCTGTTTAATAACCCCAAGATCGTGGAGCTGTTGAAAAAATATGCCGCAAAATAATTTGCCGGAGAACGGCCTGCCGTTTGAGGAGAAACTGGATTTTCTCTTCAAACTTATCACCGGTGCAAAAAATTGCGCGGCCCTTACCGGGGCCGGGGTAAGCACCCTTTCGGGGATTCGGGACTTCCGGGGGAAGAACGGCCTCTACAACGACATGGACGCGCAAAAAATATTCGACATCGATTATTTTAACCAGGACCCGTCGTTTTACTACGGCCATTCAAAGGATTTCATCTACAATCTTAAAGAAAAGAATGCCTCTGTCGTCCACCTTGTCCTGGGGGAGCTTGAAAAGGCCTCCTTCCTTAAAGGGGTGATCACCCAGAATATCGATCTGCTCCACCAGAAAGGCGGCAGCAGCCGCGTTATCGAAATTCACGGCTCTCCCTCGGTCCACTACTGCCGCCGCTGTTCAAAACTTTCCCGGGTGGAAGAGCTTGCCGCCTCGAAGCCCGAGGGCGATTTGGGAAGCCCTGACCTTATGGCGTTTGACCGGGCGGCGGAAATTGTCGGGCGGGGGGAGCTGCCCAAATGCGGCAAGTGCGGCGGGGTACTTAAGCCCGCCATAACTTTTTTCGGGGAAAACCTTCCGGCACGGGCGCTCCGCGATGCCGAACTGCTGGCCCGGGGCGCGGATCTCATGCTGGTCCTGGGCACGAGCCTTACGGTTTATCCCGCCGCCGCTGTCCCGGAAATAACCCTGGGCTCGGGCGGTAAGATCGTTATTATAAACAATATGCCTACGCCCCTTGACCGCGCGGCAACGCTTAACTTTGACGATTTGGAAGCCGTGTTCAGCGGTATAGGCCGGCGGCTGGCAGGAAAAAACAACGCGGCGCGTTGAATGACCCCCAACTCCGCCGCGCCGGTAGCAGCCTTCTAAAAGTCCAGCGACAACAGGTAGCTGTTCAGCCCGCGCTCGGCGTTTCTGACGGCTGTGTTCGCCTCGTCGATCTTCGCGTAGATCCCGTCAATTTCATTGTCGGTCAAGGCCAGGCGGCGCAGGTATTCCTGGCCCTGGGCGGACTGGCCCCCCACCGCTTCAAGGTTGAGCCGGACGCGCTCCTGTTCCGCGATAAGCCGCTCAAGCCGGCCGCCAAGCTCCTCAAGGGAGGCCCTCTCCGTTTCAAGGGCGAGCCTGAGCTCCACCGCCTTTTCAAGCGCCGCCTTTACATTGGGGGGGATGCCTTCGTTGGCGGTATAGCTGAGCCAGGAATCAAGCTGGGTGCGGACAAGCGCCACTTGTTCAAAAACCGGCCGCTCCTCCCTCACCGTAAAACTCAAATTTCCGTTCGGTTCAAGGGTCTTGTTAAAACGGTAGAGGCTGGCGGTACGCTCGTCCGCCGAGGCCGGTTCCGAAAGGGCCGCCCCGGCTAAAATCGGGTGTTCTATGACAAGCTGTTTGGTTTCCCCGGAGGCGTTTTTCAGCGTGTAAACGGTTTCGTAGATTTGGCTGCGCGTCACGGTCATGATCCCGGCCTTTATCGCGACGGCGCTCAGGTGGCGGCTTCCCGAGGCGCGCGTGTTTCCCGTTACGGTAAGATCGTCCCCGTAGGAAATGAGGCGCCTGTCGTCAGCGCCCAGGAATTCTATCAGCGCGTCCCCGGCATAGGCACCCGCGTCGTACACGGTGATGGGCCCGGCGGGAAGTTTCATGCCGGTGCTGTTGGTAATTTCGGCGGCAAGGGCCGCGTTGGTTTCCGCGCCTCCGGCACGGGCAGCGCCTGCGCCGGAAAACACCAGGAGTTTCCTGGCGCTTATGCCGCTTTCCACAAGGGGCACCATGGCGCTCTGCCCGCGTTTTACTGTTACCGGCTGTTTCAGGGCAAATTCGAATTGATCCGCCAGGGCCGCGCCCCGGGCCGAAGCGGGTACCGGAGCGGGCGCTGCGGGCGACTCGAGGTACTCTGCGGCAACGGCCTTGCTGTCCTCGGCCTGTCTTGGCATACGCGCTCCGGCGTCTGCCCTGGCTGCGGCGGATTCGTCCTGCATTACCGATGCCGCGTTAAAGCCCATGCCGCCGGCATGGCTGCGGGCTTCGGCGGCCCCGGCGATAGCCAGGGGCAGGGTAGGGCGGAACACGTGGTAGGGGGGGTAGAGTTCCTGTATGAAAGACACCGGCCGCCCCGAAACCAGGGAAAGGTCCACGTCGTCCCAGTCGGTATCGCTGTCGTTGTCGATGATCGCCCAGCCCTGGAACCGGGCGGGCGTTTGGGACAGATCCAGGCGGTAGGAAACCTTCCATACCGGGACCGGGATCACGTAGCTTAGGACCGCCTCGCTCCCCCTTAGCGAGGGAGGCACGCTTATCCGCAGTTCGCGTTTCCCGTTGTCCCTTGAGGCCATGATAAGGTCCAGGGCGTTTTTTAAATCGGCGTTTATCTCGTCGCTGGCAAAGGCAATGCTTCTTATGTCCCTGAGGTCTATGACGGTGATTGCGCCTCCGGCGTAAAGCGAGAGGAACGCTTCGGCAGGGGCATTGCCGTTATCGTCCCGGGCCGCAGGCTGGCGGTACTCCACCGATATAATCCGGCCCTTTACGGGATTGGGCGCGCTTATCTCTACATCTTCCCCCTGGAGCCCCCTGAGTATTTCCGCTATTCCCGGATTACCCAGGAGGTTCACCTTGAAGGACCTCAAGGTATTGAAAAGGGAAGCGGCCGACGGATAGCTTACCGTAAGGGGGGGCTCTCCGTCCGAAGCGCCCGGCGGGGCCGGCGGCAGGGCTATTTGCAGGGATTTGAGCGCGTCGTTTACGGCGTTTTCTTTAACGGAAAGCACAATTTCGCCCGCCGCCTCCGTGCCGGGAAGCTTTCCCCGGTATTCAAAGAAGCCTACCCCGGAACTGTAGAGGAAAAGCCGTTTCAGCGCGGGCGCCTGTTCCCGGGCCGGGGCGGCGATCTGCCGGGAAGGGGAAGCCCTGTCGTTCGCGGCCTGGGCGGAAAGGGCGCCCGCCGCAAGGAAAAGCGCGAATGCCCAGCAGCACCGGAAAAGCGCCGCGCTCCGGGCGCGTCCGGAATGAAAAAACTCGTTAAAAAAAACCGCCATAAACTTTATCCTTCTAATTTGGATTTGATCGTCATTCCCGGCGTTTTTCCAGTATGAGCGTTTTTGCGGGCTGGTCGCAGACTTCGCCGGGGCCGAAGTACTGGATCGAGCCGGGAAAGAGGAAACAGGTTTCAACGGCCCATTTGCCGCGGGCCTCTTCAAAGGCTTTGAACGGCGCGCCGTCAAGTTCCACCAGGGCTTTGCGGATGACCGGCTTCTGCGCGCCGTGGCGGCGCTCCATGTTCATCATCATGGTGAGGGGGACGCCGCCGGCCGTCCATTCATTTGCCGGGGCCGTCAGGTTGCGCACGCTGGACAGGTAGCCGGTGAGCCCCGACGCGATAAGCACGAATGCGCTGAAGCCCAGGGAGTAGCAGTAATCCGCGTCGAAGTTTGAGGGGAAGGCGCAGCGGCCCTCGTAACCGAAGAAATGCCCCAGGGCGCTGAACTTGCCCTTGTACCTGCCCGCCTTTTCCATTTCGGCGAGGCGCGTTTCCGCCATTTTAATTAACAGTTTTTCTGTTTCAATGCGCGAGACCTGGACATTCCCGTGGGGGTCCCGGTCGGCGAGCAGTTCTTCCGCGATATTTTCGGGAAGGCTGAGGAGCACGGACTCGGAAGCGCCCGACAGTTTTTTCGCGAGCCAGGCGGTGATTTTATGGAACGAGCCTGACTCGATCCGGGAGAATTCTTCCTGGTCTGCGGCCATAACGTCGTTGAGTTCCCCGATAAGCTGCTTTATCTCGGGGATAAATTCCACCAGGCCTTCGGGGATCAGTACTACGCCGAAATTGTCGCCGCGCTCCGCCCGCCCGGCAATGGACGCGCAGATATGGTCCACGACCTGGGACAGGGAAAGGCCCAGCTTTTCGATTTCTTCGGAAATAAGGCAGACGTTCGGCTGCGTCTGGAGCGCGCATTCCAGGGCGATATGGCTGGCGGCCCTCCCCATGAGTTTGATAAAGTGCCAGTACTTCTTCGCGCTGTTGGCGTCCCGTTCGATATTCCCTATCAATTCGCTGTAGGTTTTGCAGGCGGTGTCGAAACCGAAGGACGCCTCGATATATTCGTTTTTAAGATCCCCGTCTATGGTCTTGGGGCAGCCTATTACCTGGATGCCCGCGTTCTTTTCTTCAAAGTATTCGGCCAGGAGCGCGGCGTTGGTATTGGAATCGTCCCCGCCGATAACCACCACCGCGTCAAGGGAAAGTTTTTTCGCCGTGTCCAGCGCCGCGGCGAACTGTTCGGGCTTTTCGATCTTTGTGCGTCCCGATCCGATAATGTCGAAACCGCCGGTGTTCCGGTATTGATCGATAAGCCCGTCGGTAAATTTCAGGGTCTTGTTATTTATAAGCCCGGAGGGGCCGCCCAAAAAACCGTAAAGCGCCGACTTGTCGTTCCCCTTTTTAAGGCCGTCGTAAAGCCCGGCGATTACATTGTGGCCCCCGGGCGCCTGCCCGCCCGAAAGGATCACCCCTACGGTGAGGGGCCGGTGAATTTTGTCATTTTGCCCTTTGGCAAAAGTCGCGATCGGCTTGCCGTAGGTATGTTTGAAAAGTTCTTTCAGGGCTGCCTGATCCGCAAGCGACTCGGTAGGATCCCCGAAATGTACCGCGATTTCTCCGATATTCTGCTTTAAGCTGGCGGGGAGTTTTGGGGTATAGCTGTAACGGGCTTTTTGCAAGGCCGAGATCTCCATGTTCCGTCTCCTTCAAAATATGAATGAAATTAAGATGGCGCTGCCGCAGACGGCGCGTATGGGTATGATACCGGAAATTCCCCGCCTCGCGCAAGGGAATCGCGGGGAAGTCCGGCGGCATTTCTCGTTAAGGGCGTTCCGGGGAGGCCGAATTCTTTCAGCTTATGGTGGTGCCGGTGAAAGGAGCGCCGGAGAGCAGTTTTTTCAGGTTCGGCAGATCTCTCCCGGCCGCGCAGATGACCGTGATGCCGGTTTGTTCGGCGTGGCGGCTTGCCACAGGGTCAAAGGGCACGTTTTTCCCCGGCGACCACTCGTCGCCGGTAATGGCGCGGAACTCCTTCCACGAGATAGCGTCAACCGGCTTTGCGTCCGGGTCTTTCCGGGGATCGCCGGTGTATACCTTCTCTATATTGGAAAGGTTTATCACCGTCCTGGCCCCGAATTTTTCCGCGAGCAATGTGGCGTCGTAGTCCGAGGAAAAGCCCGGTTTCCAGCCGGCCGCTACAAGCACCCGGCCCGTAAAGGCTTCGGCCTCCGTGGGGTTTACCACCACCGGCTCCCTGCAATAGGGGCCGAACACGGCCTTTACCAGCTGGGCGTTGAGCCGGGTCGCCATTACCCCAATCCAGTCCGCCTCGTCGGGGACAACGGCCTCCGCCCTGTTCCGGGCAAGGGCGGTCGCCACATTCCGGTACGCGTTCTGCCAGGCCCTTGCCGGGCCGCCGCCGCCGGTAACAAAGATAAACTTTCTGTTTTCATCGTTTTCAAGGAATTCCCGGATCAGGGCCGTGAACGCTTTCAGAAACGCCTCGTCCACCCCTTCCGGCGCCACGATCGATCCCCCCAGCGAAATTACCGTTACCATAAAACACTCCTATAACTTGGCCTGTTTGAAAGCCTCGGTTCCCGGACAGGCCCGATTCCGATCCGGCTTCCGCCGCCTCATGCGCAATGCGCCCTATTGCACGTAAACGCCGTCTATCATAATGTCCCCCCAGAGGGACGAGTAGGATGTTAGCCCGCCCGCCGCTTCTTCCCAGAGGTTTTGCAGGGCGTAGCTCCGGTCGCGGGCCGACGCGCGGCCCTGGCTTTCCATCCGGGGGAGGGTGGTTTCGCCCCGGGAAAAGCAGATGCGCTGGTTGTCAATATTGCCGAAGTAGTATGAGGCCGCGTCCTCGCGGAGGCTGAAAGACGGCGGCGCGGCGCCGGCCCCCAGGGCTGGGTCCGCCGGAATCCAGCCGAAACCTTCGATCCAGAATTCCGCCCAGTAGTGCGGCGCCGTGGCCCTGGAACTGTCCACCAGGACCCCCGCCAGGGGCAGGGCGGCCACCCCGGCGGCCCGGGAAAGCGCGCAGAAAAGCAGGGCAGCCTGGCAGGGATCGGCCCGCTTTTGCACCAGGGCGGCCAGGACATCGTCCTGCCGGTTTTCCGCATCAATCTCCGCCTCTCTAAGAAGCCAGTTGTAAACAAGGCGGGCTTTCTGGTAGGGATTCTGCTCCCGGCCCACGATGGCCGAAGCCTGCCGCGTTACCAGGGGATCGTCGGAGGGGACGAGCGGGCTGCTCCGGGTATAGGCGTCTTCCAGGGCGGAAGCGCGGCCGGTCCTGATCCGGGCGGCGTTCACGCTGGTTTCCACCGCGTAGACCTCTACCAGGTAGGAAACGGCGATTTCCGCGCCGGTATTGGGGGCAAGGTCGTTTAGTTTGTAGAGGGAGACGCCCCGGTAATTGTCGATAAAGGGAAGGGTCTTCCTGGATAGCAGTTCCCCCAGCCGCTGGGAAGCGGAACTAACCGGCCGGGGCAGGGCAATGTAGAGGGTGTTCGGCGCGGAGGCTTCCGCTACCCGTATGTCTGCCGCGTAGGATATGGCGTAGCTCCGCTTGTCCCGGTAAAGTTTGGAGCCGGGTTTTTCGGCTACCTCGAAATATTCGCCCTGGCTGCTGCCCTGCCCGGTCCTGATCTCCAGGTTCCCGCTGACGGCCCCGTCCGGGACCCGGACCCTCAGTTCCCGTTCCCCCCAGGCTTCGTAGCCGAAGTCGCTGTCGGAAACCGGCACCGACAGGGGGCCGCTCAGCTCCGCCGGGGCCGAAGGGGATTGTTCGGCGGCCCAGGCGAAGAAAACCGCGCTTCCTTCGCGGAACGCGCCGAAGTTGTTTCCCCGTATGGTTACCGCGCTTCCTATGGCCGCGGATTTGGGCTCTATCGAGCTTATCCGGGGGCCGGTTTCTGCCTGGATGCCCGTTACCGGAACGGGGATGGTTTCTTCATTGGCGAACAGGGCCGCATTGCTCTTTTTGTTCCCCCTGTGGACGTATACAAGCCCGGATTCGCCGAATTCCGGGACCGTAAGGGAGATGGCGTCATCCTGCCAGCTCATGTAGGATGAAGCCGTAGGCGCAATCCCCGCTATCGTCACGTAGGATTCGCCCTGCTCGTCCCCGAAACGCTCCCCCCGTATCGTCAGCGCCTCGCCCATTCGCCCGACAGGGGGGTGGATAGAATCGATGCGGGGCCCCTCTTCGCCGCAGCCCGGAAAAAACAGGGCGGCGGACAGGAGGAGCAAAGCGCCGTGGCGGGGGAAAATCATCGCTGCTATTCGGACTCCCGGGAGGAAGTTTCGAGAAGCGCCGTCTCCGGGGTATAGGGGAGGAGGGCTACCTGGATTTCTATACGGGCCTCTTCCGGGGAATCGGCCTGCCCCAGGGGGAAGAAGTAGATCTGCTCCCCGTATTCCATGGGTATGGTCTCGATTGTGGTTTGATAACTCATCCCCTGGTTGGGTATATCCACCAGAATTTGGCCCTGCGCTACCAGCAGCTTCCGGCCGCTTTTTTCCCGGTAGAGGGTAAACTGCAGCACGACCACAAGATTGGCCCCGACCAGTTTCATCCTTACCGGGACTCCCGGAAGGGTAACCCTGTTGTTCGTCTGATCCCAGACTATCTGCTGGTTAGGCTCCACCACCCGGGAGACGATGTTCAGCACTACCGCCAATTCTTCCAGGGACTGGTCTTCGGCGTAGGAGGCCGTACTTGCAGCGACAAACAAAAGACCGCCCAGAAAAGCGGTTCTTGCGTAACCGGGGATCATCTTCTTGGGCCGCTCCTTGAATAGTCGGAAGCTTTGATAATTTTAGGCTGGCCGGGATTGGAAAAATTCCTGGTCTCCGGAAGGCGGATGATCATAAAATCCGTCGAATCTTCGTTTCCCAGATACTGGAGGAAGCTGTTCATATCCGATACGGGGACAATTTCCTGCACGTCCAGGCTGATTCCCGCCGCGGCAAAGGTGTCGGCTGCGGGCGCGGGCTTTTGCGCGGCGTAGTTTGCCAGCGCCAGCGTAAGCGCGGCGATCAGGAGGGCAGCCGCCGCGACCGCAGCCGGCAGGGGAACCGCCACGGATTGCCGCCAGAAGCGCCTCCCGCCGGAATTCGCGAAACGCCGGCCGCTTGCCGCCGCGCCCAGCTTCAGCCAGACCCGTTCCTGCTCTGCGGAAATATCCCGCCGGCCGCCCGCCATGAAGGCCGAAAGCCGGGCGTACCGCTCCAGTTTTGAACGGCATCCGGGGCACCGGCTCAAATGGGCCTCCATCTCCTCTTTCCAGGGGGACGGGAGTTCCCCGTCAAGATAAACTGAAAGAATTTGACGATCAGGGCACATACGTATCTTCCTTGGGCAAGAGGGCCGCGAGCCGTTCCCGCGCCCTGAATACCCTAACCTTTACATTGCCCTCGCTAATGCCAAGGGCGCGTCCTATTTCTTTGTAATTCAGTTCGCCATATTCTTTTAAGATAAGCACGATGCGCAAATTCTCCGGAAGCTGCTCCAGCGCCTTCCTGACCTCGTCCCGGTCTTCCTTCTTTAGCAGGGACTGTTCACCGCTTTCCGGGCTCTGGTTTAGCTCCCTGAAAGCCCGCTGATAGGCCCGCCGCTCCCGCTCTTTCCGCTTTACATGGTTCAGCGCGGCATTTTTAACCACCCGGATAAGCCAGTACTTGGCCTCGTCCGCGTTCGGGAAAACCATGTTTCTTTCGTAAAACCGGAAAAAAGCCTCCTGGCACAGATCCTCCGCCGCTTCCTCGTTCGAGGTGATCCGGCAGGCTACCCGGAAAAGAATCGGGAACACCGTGTCGTACAGCCTGCGGAACTCCGCCCGGTTATTCCCATCCTCTATTAGAAACAAGTTTTCTCCCCGATCGTTACAAGAATGTTAAACTTTGCGCCAGACCGTACCGGCAGGGCCGTCTTCCAGAACTATACCCCGCTCCCTAAGGGAAGCCCTAATCCCGTCCGCCCTGGCAAAGTCCTTCGCCTTCTTCGCCGCAGCCCTTTCCGCAATCAGGGCTTCGATCTCCCTTGCCAGATTCCCGTCCGCCTTTGCGCGATCCGGCGCGGCGGCCTTTGCCAAATCAAGCCCCAGCGCCTGATCCATATTGAAGGCTGCGGCCAGGGCGTCTGCCGGCGCGGTCTCCGGGTCCCTGAGCAGCCCCCAGAGTTCCGCCAGGGCGCGGGGGCTGGAAAGATCGTCTTCAAGGGCCTTGTCGAACGCTTTCAAAAACAAAGCGGCCCTGCCTCTGGTTACAGTTTCGGGCAGGGCTTCCCCCGCGGCCGGGACGGCGCCGCCCGCTCTTTCCGCCAGGAGGCGGAGGCGGTCCCCGAGCGATTTCCGGGCGTTCCTCGCCCCGTCCAGGGCTTCCCGGGAAAACTGGAGCTGGCTGCGGTAATGGCCGCCCAGGAGGAAGTAGCGGTAATCCAGGGGGTCGTACCCGTCGTCGATAAGGCTTTGGAGGGTGAGGAATCCCCCCGAGGACTTGGACATCTTGTCCTTGCCAAGGACCAGGAATTCGTTGTGGAGCCAGTATTTTACCCAGGGATGTTTCCCCGTGGCCGCCTCGCTCTGGGCGATTTCGTTGGTGTGGTGGATCGGGATGTGGTCTATGCCCCCGCCGTGAATATCGAACTGCTCCCCCAGGTATTTGATGCTCATGGCGGAACATTCGATGTGCCAGCCCGGGTACCCCCGGCCCCAGGGGCTGTCCCAGGCCAGCGCCTGGTTTCCGAATTTGCTCTTTGTAAACCAGAGCACGAAATCCTGCGGGTTCCGTTTGTTTTCGTCTGCGGCGATCCGGGCGCCCGCCCTGAGTTCTTCCGGACGGAGCAGGGCGAGATCGCCGTAGCGGGGGAATTTGCCAATGTCGAAACAGAGGTTCCCGCCCGCGGAATAGGCAAAACCCGCCGCCTCGATCCTTTTGATGAGGTCTATCATTTCGCCTATGTGTTCCGTGGCTTTGCAGACCACCGAAGGCCGCGTAATATTGAGCCGCCCGGTGTCGCTGAAAAAAGAGCGGGTGTAAAAATCGGCCACCTCCAGAACGGTTTTCCCCCGCTCTTCGGCGCTCTTTACCATCTTGTCCTCGCCCTCGTCATTATCGCCGCTTAAATGGCCCACGTCCGTGATGTTCATCACGTGGGTTACCTCGTAGCCCAGCCGCCTGAGCGTCCTTACCAGCAGGTCGTGGGTTACATAGGCCCGCAGATTCCCGATGTGGGCGTAGTTGTACACCGTGGGCCCGCAGCCGTAAAAGCCCGCCCTGCCTTTTTCAAGAGATTCAAAGGGCTCGGCTTTCCGGCCCATGGTATTAAAAAGAGTCAGCGCCATGGCAACCTTGCTTCCGCGCGGACAAAGAGCCGCAATGGAGGATTAAACTTTCCAGGCTGCCAGTATAGCCTGAAACGCGGCGGCTGGGGAAGGGGCCGCGCTGCCCGTCCGGCCCATCGGGGGGCGGCTTCCTGCGCTCCGGGGGTTCCCCGCGCAAGGGATTGGAGGGGTGCGCGCCCCGCAGGGGCGAAAGCAGCCACGGCGCGGAGCGGCGGGGCCGGAGCGTGAGCGGAGCCCCGGAAAGCCCGGTTTTTTGCGGCTTGCCGCAAAAAATGCGCCCGAATGCTTACAGGAGTCCTGGTAAATACAATTGCAGCGGGGTATTTTCAA
>JAIRRR010000170.1 GCA_031255875.1 Treponema sp. | reverse complement strand
CGGCGTCCATCGGATTTTAAATAAACGGGGGTTAAATTGGCAACCAGGAAAAGTTCCGCGGAAAAGCGGCACAGGCAGAGCGAGGAGCGGCGGATCCGCAACAGGGCGGTCAGAAGTTCCGTCAGGACCAGCGCGAAGAAATTTACGGCTTTGGCCCGCCAGAAAGCGGTCGGGGAGGCCGAACTGGCGCTCAGGGACATGATAAAAAAGATCGACACCGCGGCCCGCAAGGGGATCATCAAGAAAAATTCCGCCGCAAGGAAAAAATCGCGGATGCAGCGGCTCTTTAACACCCTTAAAACGGCCCAGTAAGGCCGCAGGGCGCAGGATTCAGGCTTTTCGCCGGATCGGGCGGTAAATCCGCGTTTCTTCAGCTTGGATATATTATGGACGGAAAAAAAATCACCAAGGTTGATATTCTCGATTCAATATATCAAAAGACCGGGATGAGCCGCAAGGAAATACGGGAAGTTGTCGATCTTTTCTTGGACGATGTAAAGGGCGCCCTGGTCAGGGGCGTCGCGGTCGAGCTCCGGGGCTTTGGCACCTTCGAGGCGCGCATACGCAAGGGCAGATCGAGGGCCAGGAATCCGAAAACCGGGATGCCCGTGTCGGTAAATTCCCACGGGGTGGCGGCTTTCAGGCCCGGGCGGGAGCTTAAGCGGGATGTCTGGCGCCTCAGCGGCGGGGACCCCGGCGGAGAGGCCGCGCCCCCCGGCCCGCCCGGGAACGGCCTTCCGGGCGACAGCCCGGAGGCCCCGCAAAGCGGCGCTTTATGAAACGGAATTTCCCGGGATTTCGGCTCTTTTTTTCACAGTTGTCCCTCGTCCTGATCGGGGCCCTGCTGTTTGCGGCTTCCTTCCCGAACCTCCTGTCTCCGGACGGGTTCCCGTTTCTGGCCTGGATCGCCTTTGTCCCCGTGTTCTGCCTTATCCGCAGGGCGGGCCTGCTTTCCTCGGTCTTTTGGGGCGCCCTGTACGGTTACGCCGCCTACGGGCTCTTCAATTACTGGCTCAGCGTGTTCCACCCCCTGGCGGGGATCATCGTCGATACAATCTACCTGGTGTATTTCGCCGCCCTCTTCCCCCTGCTCAGGCTGGCCCTCGTCCTCTTCCCCAAACGGGGCTACCTTGTCCAGTGGATCGTCTGGCTCGCGTATGAATACCTGCGTACCCTGGGATTCCTGGGCTATTCCTACGGGATCGCCGGCTATTCCCAGTGGTCCGTCCTGCCGCTCATCCAGATAGCCGACATTTTCGGCGTCTGGGGCGTTTCCGCCCTGGTGGTATTCCCCTCGGCGGCCCTTGCCTCGGCGCTGGGGGGCGGTTCTGCGGGCCCCGGCCCGGACCGCGCCGCCCGGGCCTTGCCGCGGCTCCTCGCGCGCCTTGGGGGATTTTTCCGCGCCGAGCGCGTCGCCTGCTGCCTCTGGCTTGCTGCCCTGGCCGGGGCGCTTGTCTACGGCGCGCTTTCCCCGGCGGATTACCGGGACGCGCCTGTGGCGCGCATCGCCCTTGTCCAGCATAACACCGACCCCTGGAGGGGGGGTATCGCCCAGTACCGGCAGAATTACGATGTCCTAAAGCGCCTCTCCCTCGAAGCCCTGGAGGAAACGCCCAGGCCCGACCTTGTTGTCTGGTCGGAGACGGCCTTTGTCCCCCGCATCTACTGGCATACGGTTTACCGCGACGATCCCCCCTCCTGGGATCTGATAAAGGAACTCCTGGACTTCCTGAAACAGCAGGACGTGCCTTTTGTAATCGGCAACGACGACGCCCGGAAAGAGCCGCCCAAGAATCCCGAGGACGGTTACCGGGTGGATTACAACGCGGTCATGCTCTTTGAAAAGGGGGAACTGGTCACCCAGTACCGGAAACTCCACCTGGTCCCGTTTACCGAGCATTTCCCCTACGAAAAGCAGTTCCCCTGGGTTTACGAGGCCCTGAAAAACGCGGACACCCACTTCTGGGAAAAGGGGGCCGAGGCCACGGTATTTGAAAGCGCGGGGGTAAAATTTTCCACCCCCATCTGTTTCGAGGACACCTTCGGCTACCTTTCCCGGCTCTTTGTCCGGAACGGCGCGGAACTTATCGTCAATCTTTCCAACGACGCCTGGTCCGCCAGCCTTCCCGCGCAGATGCAGCACCTTTCCATGGCGGTGTTCCGGGCCGTGGAGAACCGCCGTTCCATGGCGCGTTCCACCGCCTCGGGCCAGACCTGCGGCATCGATCCGAACGGGAAGATCCTTGCCATGGCCGAGCCTTTCGCGGAGGCCTTCCTCAACGTCGATCTTCCCATCGTCAAAAAAACCACGATTTATACCCGCTTTGGGGATATTTGGGGCCGGTTTTTCGCGGTTTCCGCGCTGGCGCTCTTGCTGATTGGCGCTGCCCGCGGTATACTTGGCGGACCGGGCAGGGGAAAGCCGGATGCTCCCCGCAGCCCGGCCGGCCGGGAACGGCGCTAATCAGAGGTAGAAGATATGGGCGGGCGAAAGAAGATACTTATTGTTGATGACGAGCAGCTTAACCTTGAATTTTTTGACGTGATGCTCTCCAAACTTGGGTTTGCCGTTGAAAAGGCCGAAGACGGGCTGGCGGCCCTGGAAAAGGTAAAGCAGTTCCGCCCGGATCTGATCATCCTCGACAATGTCATGCCCAAAATGTCCGGCTGGGAGGTTACCAAGACTCTCAAGAAGGACGTCAAATACCGTGAAATCCCCATCATCATGTTCTCGGCATTGGGGGACGTGAAGGACAAAGTCGAAGGTTTCGAACTGGGGGTGGATGATTATATTACCAAGCCTTTCAATTTTTCCGAGGTTCTGGCCCGGATTCGGGCGGTGCTCAGGAACCGGGAGCTTTTCGGGCAGATTGTCTACCGGGAAAGCCGCCTTAACCTGGCTGAGGCCTTCGGCCTGGACATGAAAACCAAAACCGAGGATTTTATCAGGAGCATAGACGATCTTGACGCGGCCATTTCCCGGATTCCGCAGGGCGGCGAGGCCGGGGACGCCGCTTTTATGGCAAAGCAGCTTGAGGCGCTCAGGGAAAAGACCGCCGCGGTGCGGAAGAACGTCGCCGAGCTGGACGCCAGAATCAGCCGGACTATCGCCGAATGGCAGGACTTAAAGAAGCATGAAATCGAGATCCGTATTCTGGAAGAGAATATCAGAAAATCCGTGCATCAGGGCTAGGAATCGGTATGGCCAGGCTTGAAGGGAAGACCAGGGACAGCGAAGCCGTTGTCGTTTTCGGCGCCGGCACCCGTTTTAGCGGCCTGCTCCGTTTTAAGGAGACGCTCTGCATCCAGGGTGAATTCCGGGGGACCATCGAGGCTACCGGCGCGCTTATTGTCGATAAAGGCGCGGTTGTGGAAGCCGACCGCGTCTCGGTTTCTTCCCTTATTGTGCACGGCACGGTGATCGGGGAGGTCCGCGCCATGGACAAGGTTGATATGCTGAGCGGCGCGGAGGTCCGGGGCAATGTAAGCGCCGCCCGGCTGCGCATTGCCGACGGGGTCCTTTTCGAGGGGCAGTGCGCCATGATCCGGGGCGACAAGGAGACCGAGATATTTTCCCGCTCCACGGAAGAAATAAAGGCCGAGCTCCAGAGGGGCCGGTGATGCCGGCAACGGGCAGGGCTGTTTCCGGCGCGGAAAAACTGATACGCGCGGCTTCCGAAAAGGGGCTCAAGGTTGTTCTGGCCGAATCCTGCACCGCCGGCCTCGCGTCAAGCCTGCTCGCGGAGGTGGGCGGGGCTTCCGGGGCGCTCTGGGGCTCTTATGTCGTTTACACCCCGGAGGCGAAGCGGGCCATGCTCGGCCTTGAAAGCGCGGTATTGGAAAAGTACGGCGCGGTAAGCCGGGAAACCGCCCTTGCCATGGCTGAGGGGGCGCTGAGGCGGAGCGGCGCGGATATCGCCGCCGCGGTGACCGGGCTTGCGGGGCCCGAAGGCGACGGCTCGGGCAAGCCCGTGGGCACCGTGTTTATCGCCGGAGTTTGCCGCGCGGGCGGCCCTGCCGAAACTAGGGAGTACCGTTTTGCCGGCTCCCGGAACAGCATCCGCCTTGAGGCCGCCGGGGAACTTATCGCGCTGCTCCTGGATCTGGCCGGGGCATCCGGCCGATTGAAAGGCGCGGCCCGCGTCCCGGATTCTTCGCCGGGCGCTTGACAGGTTTGCCGATCCGGTATTAGACTGAAGTTATACATGGAAATTCTGAAAAAGCAGGGAGTTTCTGAATCCCGTTACATTTTTTGACTTGCCGGCAAACCTATAATATATATGACAGGAGCGGAAGCGGCTTCCGTGCCCTTTGTTAAAGCATTGGAGAACAGGAAAAGCTCTGAAATAACGCTGCGACCGAAGTTACAACAGGAAAATTGCAACTAAGCTATTGTCCTGCCCGCTGGAGAAAATTGTA
>JAIRRR010000154.1 GCA_031255875.1 Treponema sp. | reverse complement strand
AGCCTGCGCCTTCATACCGGGGATCCCAGCATCTACGGCGCAATCCGGGAACAGATGGACAGGCTGGAATCCCTGGGCTTCGGTTACGAGGTGGTCCCCGGCGTCAGCTCGTTCAGCGCGGCGGCGGCGGCCCTGAAGGCGGAGTATACCCTGCCCGGGGTTTCCCAGACCCTGATAATCACCCGTACGGCGGGGAAAACGGCGGCGCCGGAAAAAGAGGATCTTTCCCTCCTCGCCGCCCACCGCGCCGGCATGGCCGTTTTCTTAAGCGCCGGTTTACTCGAAACCCTGCGGCAAAAACTCCTCGACGGAGGATACCCCCCCGAAACGCCGGCGGCGATTGTATACAAGGCCAGCTGGCCCGATGAGAAGATTATCCGCACAAGCCTGGAGGATATTGCCGTTAAAGGCAGGGAAGCCGGTATAAACAGGACCGCGCTCATCCTGGTGGGCGGGTTTCTCGGGCAGGATTACGAACGCTCAAAGCTGTACGACCCCGGGTTTACCCACGGTTTCAGGCAGGGCGTGAAATGATCATCACCATTTTCGCCTTTACCCCGGCGGGAAAGCCGCTGCGGGAAAAACTTTCAACGCTCCTTGAGGGCAGGGGCCACCAAATTCTCGCCGAACGGCCGGCCGCCTCCCTGCGCGAACGGGCCGGAGAGGCTTTCCGCCCGGGCAGCGCCCTGGTTTTTATCGGCGCGGCGGGTATAGCGGTGCGGGCGATAGCGCCGTTCCTGCGCTCCAAGGCGGAAGACCCGGCTGTGGTTGTTATCGATGAAAAGGGGCGCTGGGCCGTGCCCCTGCTTTCGGGCCATTTGGGCGGCGCCAACGAGCTGAGCGCGGAAATCGCGGAACTTCTGGGTTCCCGGGCGGTCATTACCACCGCTACCGACATCAACGGCGTTTTCGCGGTAGACCTCTGGGCAAAAGCCTGCGGACTTGTCATCGGCAGCATGGAAAAGGCCCGCGATATTTCCATGCGGCTCCTCAAGGGCGAAGAAGTATTGCTGTTAAGCGATTTTCCCATAGCGGGAGATCTCCCCCGGGGCCTCAGGGCGGCGGATGCCGGGGCGGAAGAGGCCGGAACCGCGGGGATACGGGTATCGATCTACCGGGGCGAGGCATCCTGCCTGAACCTCATCCCCCGGCGCGTATACCTTGGCGTGGGGTGCAGGAGCGGCGTTAGCCAGGAGGCCGTCTGCAGCGCGGTAACGGAGGCCCTGTCCCGGGAAACGATAGATATCCGCAGCGTGGCGGCCGTGGGGACCATCGATATCAAAAAGGACGAACCCGCCCTGGCCGCGCTCTGCCGGCAAAAAGGGTGGCCGCTCCTGTGCTATACGGCAGAAGAACTAAGGGGAGCCGGAAACGGTTTTACCCGTTCGGATTTTGTTTTTTCCGCCGTGGGGGTGGACAATGTATGCGAGCGGGCGGCTTTCCTCGCTTCCCGGTCGGGCGTTATGCTGGTCCGCAAATTCGCCGCCGGCGGCGTTACCGTAGCGGCCGCGCTGGGGGAAATTTCCCTCAGCTTTGATTCGCGGGAAGATCGGCAATGAAGGATTTGGGCTTTTTTTATTTCGGCCCCCTGGCGATGCTGCTCGGGTTCCTGCTGGATCTGCTTTTGGGCGATCCCCCCTCGCTCCCCCACCCGGTCCGGGGCATAGGATTCCTGGTCTCGCGGGGGGAAAAAGCGCTGCGGGGCGTATTCAAAAACCGCGAACGCCTTGCGGGAACGGTGCTGGTTGTCGCCGTGGGGCTCGTCAGCTTTTTGCTTCCCCTGGCGGCCCTGCTTGTATTTTACCGGATCAGCGTCTGGGCCGGCCTCCTGGCCGAAACGCTGCTCTGCTGGCAGATACAGGCCGCCCGGTGCATGCAGATCGAGGCGATGAAGGTGTACGACGCTGCGGAAACAGGCGATCTTCCGCGCGCCCGCAGGGCGGTATCGATGATAGTGGGAAGGGATACGGCGGATCTGTCCATGGGGCAGGTGATCAAGGCGGCGGTGGAAACGGTGGCTGAAAACCTTTCCGACGGGGTTATCGCCCCGCTGTTTTTCACCGCGCTGGGGGGGCCTGCCCTGGGGATGTTCTACAAGGCGGTCAACACCATGGATTCCATGATAGGCTACGATGATGAACGCTACCTTTTGTTCGGCAGAAGCGCCGCCAGGCTCGACGACGCGGTAAACTGGATACCGGCCCGCTTGAGCGGCAGGCTGCTGATCCTGGCGGCGGCAGCCCTGGGCTTTGACCATAAAAACGCCGCGAAGATATACAGGCGGGACCGGGGCAAACACGCCAGCCCCAACAGCGGCCGCCCCGAAGCGGCCTGCGCCGGGGCCCTGGGCCTCGCCCTGGCGGGGGATGCCTGGTACGGGGGGAAACTTTTGAAAAAACAGGTCATCGGGGACGCCCTGCGGGAGCCTGTCCCCGCCGATATCCCCGCTTCGGTAAAACTTATGTACGGCGCGGAACTCATCTTCCTGGTCCCGGCGCTGGCGGCGGGCCTTCTCCTGCGTTTTGCCGTCTTCGTCCTGCCGGGCTGCCCGGGGGCGCCATGAATAAATACGACCACGGCGGCAATATCTACGGCGTAAAGACGGATTTGCCGGGAAAACCCGGGGCCCTCCCCTTGGATTTTTCCGCCAATACCAGCCCCCTGGGCGTCCCTCCCGGCGTGCTGGAGGCCGTCCGCAGGGAAGCGCCCGGATTCGGCATCTACCCCGATCCCCTCTGCGGGGAACTGCGGGAAGCCCTGGGAAGGCATTGCCGCTGCGATCCCGCAAGGATAGTCTGCGGGAACGGCGCGGCGGATCTGATTTACCGGATAGTAAAATACGCGCGCCCCCGGCGGGCCCTGATCGCGGCCCCGTCCTTTTCCGAGTATGAAAGGGCGCTGGAAGCCGAAGGCGCCGAGATAATCTTTTACCCCCTTGCCGGCCCCCGCTTCGGCGGGGACGCGGGGATACTGTCTTCCATATCCGCCGGGACGGACATGCTTTTCCTCTGTAACCCCAACAACCCTACGGGCGCGCTCTGGGATCGGCCGTTAATGGAATCCGTCATAGACAAATGCGCGGATACCGGCACCGTCGCCGTTATTGATGAATGTTTTAACGGATTCCTGGACGATCCTGCGGGCAATTCGGTACAGGGCTTTCTCGATCGCGTTCCGGGCCTTGTCGTTTTGAACGCCTTTACCAAGGTTTACGGCATGGCCGGCTTCCGGCTTGGGTACATGATCTGCGGTTCCGAAGAAATCTGCCGGGGCGTAGCCGGGACCGGGCAGCCCTGGAGCGTCTCCTCCGTCGCCCAGACTGCGGGGATTGCCGCGCTGGAAGATTCGTCCTATATCGAGGAAATGCGCTGCCTTGTCAAGGCCGAAAGGACGTTCATGAAGAACGCCCTTGCCGGCCTGGGTCTGGAAGTTTTAGGGGGGGAGGCCAATTATATTTTTTTCAGGCTGGGCGGGGATTTTGATTTTGCAAGGCCCGGTTTTTCCGAATCGCTTCTTTCCAGGGGATTCCTGCTGCGCTGCTGCGCCAATTATCCGGGGCTGGACGATTCGTACTACCGGATCTGCCTGCGGAAGCACGCGGAAAACGAATCGCTTGTAAAGGCCCTGCGGGCTTTGCGGGAAGGGGGGTAATAGTGGCGGCAAGGGCTATCATGATCCAGGGGACAGCGTCAAACGTGGGGAAAAGCCTCCTTGCGGCGGGCCTGTGCCGCATATTCAAACAGGACGGGTACCGGGTCGCCCCGTTTAAGTCGCAGAACATGGCCCTCAATTCCTTTATCACCCGGGAGGGGCTGGAGATGGGGCGGGCGCAGGTGGTCCAGGCGGAGGCCGCGGGGATAGAGCCCTGCGCGGACATGAATCCCATCCTGCTCAAGCCGACCGGGGACAGCAATTCCCAGGTTATCGTGCAGGGGGAAATATTCGATACCATGAACGCCGCCGCCTATTATTCCTACAAGAAAACCTTCGCCCCGAAGGTAAAAGAATCTTTCGACCGCCTCAGCGCGGCCTATGATATTGTGGTTATCGAAGGGGCGGGAAGCCCGGTAGAAATTAATTTAAAAGAAAACGACATTGTAAATATGTACATGGCATCCCTTGCCGGATCGCCGGTGATCCTGGCGGGGGATATTGACCGGGGCGGTGTATTCGCCGCCCTGGCGGGTACCATGCAGCTTTTTTCCCCGGAAGAACGGGAAATGGTCAAGGGAGTGCTGATCAACAAATTCCGGGGGGATCTTTCCATCCTGCAGTCCGGCCTCGGGCAGCTGGAAAGCATAATACATAAGCCGGTTTTGGGGGTCGTCCCCTATTTAAGGCTGGATATTGACGACGAAGACAGCCTTTCCGAGCGGTTCTCCGTGAAGCAGGAGGGAGCCCTGGTGGACATCGCGGTGATCCGGCTGCCGCATATTTCCAACTTTACGGACTTCAACGCCCTGGGCAGGATTCCCGGCGCGGGCCTCCGCTACGTGGATCACCGGGGAACGCTGGAAGGGGCGGATCTCATCATCATCCCCGGCACAAAAAGCACTATGTCGGATCTCGCCTGGCTCAGGCAGAGCGGGCTCGGGGAGGCCGTGAAAAGGGCCGCCTCCCGGGGTACGCCGGTCATCGGGATATGCGGCGGCTACCAGATCCTGGGGAAAAAACTCAAAGACCCCGGCGGCGTGGAGTCCGGCGGGGAAACGGACGGCCTGGCCCTGCTCCCCGTGGTAACGGTATTTGAACGCGAAAAGACCAGGGCCCGGGTAAGGGGGGCCGTCGCGCCGCTTACGGGGCTGTTAAAAGATCTGTCCGGCATGGAAATAGAGGGCTACGAGATTCACATGGGCAGTACATTTTTTGAAGGCGCGGAACCGCCGCCCGCTTTTCTGGAAATCAGCGATACCGATACCGGCAGGCGCAGACCGGACGGCTGTTTCCTCCCCGGCGTATACGGCACCTATGTCCACGGCTTCTTTGATGCGGAGGGCGTCGCCCTGCAATTGGTAAAATCCCTTTGCGCCTCAAAGGGGATCGAGTACAAGGCCGGGCCTGAAACAAATTTCAAAACTTACAAGGAACAGCAGTACGACGCGCTGGCGGATTCGCTGCGCGGCAGCATCGAAATAAAAAAGATCTATTCGATTATAGAGGAGGGGCTGGGATGAGCGGCCTGATACATATTTATGCGGGAAACGGCAAAGGCAAAACTACCGCGGCGGTCGGCCTCTGCGTACGGGCGGTGGGAAGGGGAAAAAGAATCATCTTTGCCCAGTTCCTGAAAACCCAGGATACCGGGGAGATCAATTCTTTTGAAAAACTCGGCGTAACGGTTGTCCGTTCGACGCTCAGTCTCGGCTTTACCAATACCATGGACGCTGAGGCAAAAAAACTGTGCGCGGACGAGCAGAAAAAAATCGTAAAAGAGATACGGGAACTGCTGTCATGCCAGGCGGCGGATCTGCTGGTCCTTGACGAAGTCCTTGACGCGGTAAATATCAACATGCTGGACGAGGAGGAACTCCGCTCCCTTATCGAAGGCAAACCGGCGGAATTGGAGATCGTGCTTACCGGCAGGAATCCCGCCCCCTGGCTCGCCGGGGCGGCCGACTATTTTTCGGATGTCCGGAAGGTAAAGCACCCGTATGACCGGGGTATTAAAGCGCGGACAGGAATTGAGCGGTGAAGAACGGCGGCACGGAATTGCTGAACCCCGGCGCTATCGAGCGGAAAAGTTTCGAGATTATCGCGGAAGAGCTCGAACGCAGGCGGGGCGTGAAAACCCCCTCCTCCCCGCCGCGCGGCCCCCTGGAAGAGGCGGTCCTGATGCGGGTGATCCATACCACGGCCGATTTTGACTACGATGAAAATCTTGTTTTTACCCACAACGCCGCCGCTGCGGGAAGGGATCTCCTCCGCAGCGGGGCATGGGTGGTTACGGATACCCGGATGGCCATGGCGGGAATTAACAAGGATGCCCTGGCGGAATACGGGGGCGCGGTACGCTGCTTCATATCCGACGACGACGTGGCGGCGGCCGCCAGGGCGGAGGGCGTTACCCGGGCGCGGGCTGCGGTGGACAAGGCCGCCTCCCTAAATCGACCGCTTGTCTTTGCGGTCGGCAACGCGCCCACCGCGTTACTCCGCATATATGAGCTGGTTTCAAGCGGGAAACTGGCGGCAAAATTGGTAATCGCCGTCCCCGTCGGGTTTGTGAACGTGGAGTCCGCCAAGGAACTGTTCCTCGACAGCCCCGTCCCCTGCATCATTGCCCGGGGCAGAAAGGGGGGGAGCGCCGTGGGGGCGGCCATCGTCAACGCCCTACTCTACGCAACTCTACGCGACTCTGCGCAGCCCTGTTTGACGCGGCCTCAGGATTGGTCTAAACTGATAACAGGCCGTTAGTCAGGCCGGGCGCCACAATGTCTGCGGAAAAAACAGGGCTTCGTTACCCGCTCATACACATCGATCTTGAAAAACTCAAGGCCAACCTGGCGGTCCTGGGCGACGCGGTAAAGGGCGCCGGCTGCTCGCTCATGATCGTGACCAAGGCATTCTGCGCAGACGAGCGAATCGTCCAAATGCTTGCCGCGTCCCCCCTGGTCGATTACCTTGCCGATTCGCGCCTGCAAAACCTCAAAATCTGCGCGGGCCGGGGAAAGCCGGCAGTGCTGCTGCGGCTCCCGCAGGCCTGCGAAATAGAAGACGTCGTCACGTATGCCGATATAAGCCTCAATTCCGAACCGGAAACCCTCCGCCTCCTGAACGCCGAGGCGGGAAGGCAGTGCAAGCGGCACAAGGTGATACTGATGATCGATCTGGGGGATCTGCGGGAAGGTATTTACTTTACGGAAGACGGGAAAATTCTTAAAACCGCGGAAGCGATAATGGAAATGCCCAATCTGATCTTCTACGGCATCGGGGCCAACCTTACCTGTTACGGCGCCGTCATCCCGAAAAAAGACAGCCTTTCCCGCCTGGCCTCCTGGGCGGAGCGCATACGCCGGCATTGCGGCGCGGAGCTTCCGGTTGTTTCCGGGGGCAACTCCAGCTCGTTTTACCTGATAGGGAAGGGGGAACTGCCCCGGGGCATTAATAACCTGCGCCTGGGAGAGGCGTTTATCGCGGGCAGGGAGGCGGCGTACAAGACGAGGATAGGGGGCGCTTTTGACGACGCGGTGACCCTGGAAGCCCAGATAATCGAAATACAGACAAAGCCTTCCCTGCCGCTGGGCGAGCGGGGGGTTGACGCCTTTGGGGAAAAGCCCCTGTTCGAGGACCGGGGCCCCCTGAAACGGGCGATATGCGCCGTAGGCAGGCAGGATCTTGAAATTTCGGGTTTAAGCGCGCAGGATCCGGGGGTCGAGATTCTCGGCGCAAGCTCCGATCACCTTATCCTGAATTTAAGCCGCCCGGAACGGGCCTACAGGGTAGGGGACACGCTCCGGTTCGTTCCGGGCTATACGGCCCTGCTGCGGCTCTTTAATTCCCCGTATATAGGCCGGGTTTACAGGTAGGCGCATGGAACAGGGTTTTTTCCAGGTCCTTTTTACCGTCCTCCTCGTAATGGATCCCATCGGGATAATCCCGTATTTCCTGGGCATTACCGCTTCCTACGACGAGAAAACGCGGAACAGCATCATTGCCAAGTCCATCCTCTTCGCCGCCGTGGTGCTGGGCGTGTTCCTGCTCTGCGGGAAATTCATCCTGGACTTTTTCGGCATCAGGCCCGGCGCGTTTTACATATCGGGCGGGATCCTCTTCTTCCTTATCGCCTTCGAGATGATCTACAGCAGGCCCGCGACCAGCCGGGTGCCTTCGCCGGGCGGGGAAGAATCCCACAAAAGCTTTGTCGCCCTCTTCCCCCTGGCCATCCCCATGATTGCGGGCCCCGGGCTCCTCACGGTGATAATGACCTATGTCTCAAGCGGGAACTCCTGGCTCTCCTCGGTGCTGACTTTGCTCCCCGCCCTGCTCATCGGGCTTCTGTGCATGTTCATAGTGCTCAGGGCAAGCGCGTTCATACTCCGCGCCCTCGGCACTATGGGCATTTTTGTCATGGAAAAAATAATGGGGCTTATCCTCGCGGGCTTCGCGGTCCAGCTCATCTACAACGGGCTGCTCTCCCTCGGCATCATCCGGCCTTAGCAAGAGCCGGCCGCCCGGCAAGGCGGCCGGACGCCGGTTAGCGTTTTTTGGTATCCTTCAAATAGTACTGCTCCCCGGTAAAATACTCCCTGGTAAGTTTTGCCACCAGGGGGCTTAGGATCAGTATGGTGACCACGTTGGGGAGTATGATCAGCGCGTTGGTAAGGTCCAGCACTGCGAGGATCGCCTCCAGCCCGAAGAAGGCGCCCAGCATAACGCTCAGCGTATAAATGACCCGGGTGTATTTGGAAATTTTCGTGTTAAAGAAAAATTCCACCAGTTTTTCGCCGTACCAGATAACCGCGATGATGCTGGAGAGCACGAAGAGAAAGACGGAAATTGTGACGATATAGCCGCCTATGGGCCCTAGTACCTTTTGGAAGGCGATGGAAGGCATGGTAAACGCCGCGTCCGGGGTAACCTCTTTCCATACCCCGCTGGTCAGGACCACAAGCCCGGACAGGGTGCAGACCGAGCCGTCTATCAGGACTTCGAAAACGCCCCAGAAACCCTGGCGCACCGGGTGGTCGGTAATCGCGCTCGAATGGGCGATAGGGGCGGATCCCATGCCCGCCTCGCAGGAGTAAGTGGCCCTGGCAAGGCCCATGCGTATGGCCATGGACATCCCCGCCCCTATGAAACCGCCTGTGGCGGCGGTCGAGGTAAAGGCCGCCTTGAACACCAGGGCCAGGCAGGGGAGGAGGTTCCCGATATTGGCGAACACCACGACAAGGGAACCCAGGAAGTAGATCACGCACATGACGGGGACCATCTTGTCGGCGGTTTTGGCGACCCGGATAAGGCCGCCCAGAACTACCGCGCCGACCAGGACCATCAGTACGGCGCCGGCGGCGTACTTGTTGATCCCCAGGCCCTCGGCGTTCTGAATCAGGGAGATGGACTGGGTCGCGATCGAGGGGAAATAGTACACCATCGCGACAAGGGCGCTCACCCGGGCGGCAGTTCCGGCGACAGCCCGGGCCACGGGGTGGGAAAAAGCCTTGGTCATATAGTAGCCGGGCCCGCCGACATAGTGGCCGTCGGCGTTCTTCTGCCGGAAATGGACCCCCAGCACCACCTCGGTAAATTTGGTGGCGCCCCCGACCAGGAAGATCACCCACATCCAGAAAAGCGCCCCGGGCC
The DNA here is from genome assembly GCA_031255875.1 of Treponema sp. GTDB lineage: Bacteria > Spirochaetota > Spirochaetia > Treponematales > Breznakiellaceae > JAIRRR01. The sequence continues at coordinate 2,343 of JAIRRR010000154.1, read as the reverse complement.
CGCCGAAGGCGATAGCCGCCGGAACGCCCACGATATTGGACGCGCCGATAGTGGAAGCCATGGCGGTGGCGGCCGCCTGGAAGGGGCTTACCGTGCCTTCCCCCTTGCCCTTGTCAAGTATTTTGCCGAAGGTCTGCCTGATAATATAGGGCAGATGCCGGATCTGGAAAAACTTGAGCCTGACGGTAAGGTAGATACCCCCGCCCACCAGCACGACCAGGAAGAGGTAGTTCCAGAAGAAACCGGAAATAGCGCCTACCACTGCAAAAAAACTTTCCATACCGCGTACTCCTTACTGTAGGGTAAGGAAGCCTCTAAAATTTCGGTTTTCAAAGGCTCCCCTCAATATTATTCAGGGCCGTACCGCCCGCAGGGCCCGCAGCCCCGGGGATTTGCCGCGCCTCGCGCTTAAAACCCCCGAAAATCGCCGGACAGGCAATTTTTTACTCTTGCAACAGGCCGCTCGTTCACTCGTCCAACAGCGCCCCAAAGAGATCCGCCACCGTAGGTATGATCCGGTCGTTAAAGTCGAATTGGGCGGTGTGGATGGGCGGGCAGCCCTCGCCGGCGCCCACCCCGAACATGGCGCCCTTCGTCCTCCTGGTAAACCAGGCGAAGTCTTCGGAACCCCGGATCGGCGTGTCCATTTCCAGCACGGCAAGGCCCAGCCTCTCCGCAGCGCGGCGCAGTTTGCCGACGCTTTCCCGGTGGTTGACTGCCGAGGGGACGCTGTCGCAAAAAGAAAAACCGCAGTCCAGGCCGTACCGGGCGGCCTGCTCCCTGGCCTTGGTTTCGATTTTCTGTCTCAGTATTTCCAGATCGCTGTCGAACTGGCTGCGTATGGTCAGCAGCAGGCGGCCTTCGCCGGCCGACATGCCAAAGGCCTCTTTCCCCACATCGATCCCGATGACCGTGCAAAGCGCCAGCCCCTTGTACAGGGCGGGGTCCGTGAAACCGGGTATGCTCCGGACTATCTCCGCGACGGCGAACGCGGGGTTGCGCCCGTCTTCCGGCTGGCTGGCGTGGGCCGGGACCCCCTTGAAGGCGATGATCATGCCGGTCGAGCCGCAGCAGGCGATCCCCTCTATCAGGGTGATGCAGTTCAGCGGGAGCCCCGGCACATTGTGGCAGGCGAATATTTCGGAAATGCCCTCCTCGTCCATAAGCGGGGCGCACTCCAGGGCCCCTTCGACAGTCTCTTCGGCATGCTGGAACACCAGGTAGACATTCTTGTCCGCCCCGCGCTTGTCGAGCTCCAGGGCAAAGGCGGCCAGGCACGCGCTGTGGCCGTCGTGCCCGCATTTATGGGCGACCCCGGGGAATTGGGAGGCGTAGGGCAGATCGATGGTCTCGTCCATGGGCAGCGCGTCAAATTCGGCCCGGAAAGCTATGTTCGGCCTGTCCCTGCCGGCCCGGTAGAGGGCGTAAAACCAGCGACCCCGGTCCGTAATTTCAAGGGAAGTGTGCTGCCGCAAAAAGGCCATTAAGCGGCCCCTGGTCCACAGCTCCCGGCAGGCCAGTTCCGGGTGCCGGTGCAGTTCGTGGCGCAGCGTTATGGCCAGATCCAGATGCCCTTGTTCCATATTTTCTGCCTGCCTGTGGTTCTGGGAAATTGCATAAATTTACATTTTTTTGCAAATTTATGCTATCCGGGAAATCATATTCCTTTTTGATTCATTATGCAAGTAAAAAATGAAAAATCCGGGGCTTCGGGGCCGCCGGGCATCCGGCGCCCTGGATACCGGCAGGGTAGGGCAGGGGGGATTCCCGCCGTACTGATAATAATAAATTATTATCATGTTGATTCGTTTCAGTTTGATGATAATTCCTTATCACGGATGGGCAGATTTATGCAATGAGAATTTATCATCACCGGAAATATGATAATGATTTCTTATCGCCGGGCATTGACGGCCGCTTGTTTAGGGTTTTTAATGGGATTATGGACATTATGGAAAGCGCGGCCCTTATGGTGAATTTTTTGGGCAGGGCCTGCGGGAAAAACTGCGAGATCGTCCTCCAGGACCTTAGGGAGGGCCGTATGCGCATCACGGCCATCGCGAACGGGCATATTTCCGGCCGCGCCGTGGGCGATCCGCTAACCCCCCTTGCCCTGCGCATGGTAACCGGGGGAATATGGAGAAAGCAGGATTATGTCTGCGATCACCGGGGGAAAACGCGGGATTCCAGAATCCTCCGCTCTTCAACTTTTTTTATAAAAGAAGGGGCGAAACTCCTTGGGATGCTGAGCATCAATGTCGATGTGAGCAAATACACCGATATAAGCGATGATATTCTGGCCCTGGCCGGCTTGTACCCCGAATCCCAAAAAACAACTGCGGA
>JAIRRR010000301.1 GCA_031255875.1 Treponema sp. | reverse complement strand
TGCAAACCCCGGAAGGCATCTCTGCTATTCCCACTCTATAGTGGCCGGGGGTTTGCTTGATATATCATAGGTTACGCGGCCTATTTCTGTTACCGTGTTGGTTATCAGGGTGGAGATTTCCAGTAGGTCCTTCGCGGGGAAGGGGTACACATCGGCGGTCATGCCGTCCGCGCTGGTAATGGCCCGCAGGGCCAGCACCCATCCGTACTTGCGCAGATCGCCCGCGACGCCCACGGAACGGACGGGGAGCAGCACCGCGAATGCCTGCCAGATTTCGTCGTAAAGGCTGTTCCCGGCGGGGGAGCGGCGCTTTTTAAGCTCGTCTATAAACACGGAATCCGCTTCCCGCAGTATCTCGCACTTTTCGCGGGTTACCTCGCCCAGGATACGCACCGCGAGGCCCGGGCCCGGAAAGGGGTGGCGGCGCACAATGTCCCGGCCGATGCCGAGCAGCCTGCCCAGGGCGCGGACCTCGTCCTTGTAAAGCCGGTCCAGAGGCTCGATGATCCGGCCCGCCCGGCGTTTCGCGTCCACAAGGGGGCTCCCCACGTTGTGGTGGCTCTTGATAAGGCGCGCCTTCTTCCCCACCCCTTTGCCGGATTCGATAAGGTCCGTGTAAAGCGTCCCCTGGGCAAGGAAAGAGGAATCCGGCAGGCCGAGGCGCGCCAGCTCCCGTTCCTGCACTTTAATGAAAAGGTCGCCAATCGCCTTGCGCTTGGCCTCCGGGTCTTCGAGGCCTTTAAGCGCGGCCAGAAATTCCGCCTCGCAGTGAACGATGTGCAGATTCTTTGCCCCCAGGCGCTTTAAATCCGCCGAAACATCCTCCGTTTCGTTTTTGCGCATAAGCCCGGTGTCCATGTACATTAAATGGACTTTTTCGCCGCCAAGGGCCTTGAGGAGCAGCGCCCCCGCGACCGTGGAATCCACCCCCCCGGAGATGAGGAGCAGCACCGGGTCCTCCCCCCCCCGCCCGGGCAGCGACGCGCAAATTTCCTCCGCGTATTTTTCCATGCTCCAGCCCTGCGTGCAACCGCAGACGCCGAACACAAACGCCGCCAGCGCCTCGATCCCCCGCTCCGTATGGGTCACTTCCGGGTGGAACTGAAGGCCGAACCAGGGCTTCTGCGTATGGGCCGCAACGGCGGGGTATCCGGTATCGCTGGTCCCGTACTGGCGGAAGCCCGGCGCAAGCTCCGTCAGGGTGTCGCCGTGGCTCATCCAGGCGGTAAAAACGGCGGGGAACGCGGGTGCGCCGCCCCCGTGCCCCGGAGGGGCCGGCGGCCGGGCGCCGGACGCGATTATGGCGGAAAGGGGGAGGGCCTTGTCAAAGCCCGAAAGGAAGCCCAGCGTCCGGCCGAAGTCCGCCTCGTCCGCCTTTTCCGCCGCGACGGTAACGCCGACACGGCCGTATTCGCGCCTTGGGAGCGGCGCTACCTTCCCGCCCAGATCCCAGGTCATGCGCTGGAAGCCGTAGCAGATGCCGAGGAGCGGGAGTCCCAGCTCGTATACGCGCCTGTCCGGGGCCGCGCCCTGGTCCGTATAGACCGATTCCGGGGAACCTGAAAGGATAATGCCTTTGAGCGCGGCGCCTTTGCCGCTACGGAAGGCTTCGTCGGAAAGCGCGGCGTCGCCGGGCAGTATTTCCGTGTAGACCCCCAGGTCGCGGATACGGCGGCCTATAAGCTGGGTGGTCTGGCTCCCGAAATCCAGTATTAAAATTTTATCCATAACTGACAGGGGACTCCTTGCGTGGCTGCCCGGCTACTTTTTCCAGGGAGATTTTCTGATTATCGTTTCCTTCCGGTCATAGCCGACAGAGACAATGTCTATCGGCGTTTCGCAGACGCGCTCGATAAAATCGATGTACTCCATGGCGGCTAACGGGAATTCTTCGTATGCAAGGGCGCCGGCAAGTGATTTTTTCCAGCCCGCAAACGAGCGCAGCACCGGTTTCGCGTCTTTGAGATCCTCAACGGAGGCGGGGAAACTTTCCACTATTTTGCCGCCGATGCGGTAGGCAATGCAGGCCTTGATTTCGTCCACCGTGTCGTAAACATCCAGATGGGTCATCACCAGCGAATCTATCGAGTTGACAATGCAGGCGTAGCGCAGGGCCACAAGGTCGAGGTACCCGCAGCGCCGGGGGCGGCCGGTAGTAACGCCGTATTCGCGGCCGGTCTCCCGGATAAAGCGGCAAAGCTCGTCTTCGCTTTCGGCATCGAATTCGCTGGGGAAGGGGCCGTTCCCCACCCTGGTGGAGTAGGCCTTGAAAACGCCCAGCACCTTGTCCAGCCGCCGGGGGCCCACGCAGCCGCCGATGGAAGCTCCGGCCGCGGAGGACATGCCGCTTGAAACATAGGGGTAGGTCCCCAGATCCAGATCGAGCAGCGCGCCCTGGGCGCCCTCGAACAGCACCTGCGCGTTCTTGCGGTGCACGAGGTATGTCGCAAGATCGACGGACATGGCCTTGAGCCTTTCGGTATAGGGGGCAAGGAATTCCCGGTCCGCCTCGTCAAGGTCGTCCATTCTTTCCTTCCAGGAAAGATCGGCGATGCGTATGCCGTCGCGGTCGCTTTTCATGGAATAGGTGATCCCTATCCCGCGCCCGGTAGTGCCGATCGGCTTTTTCCGGGCCTGATCCCGCTCGCGGTCAACCTGTATGTACCTGGGCAGCACGATATGGGCCCTGTCGGAAATATACACCCGGCCCGCAGTGTTGATCCCCCGCTCGTCGAGCATGTCCAGCTCATGGAAGAGGGCCACCGGGTCTATTACCATCCCCGCGCCCAAAACCACAAGCTTGTCGGGATAGAGTATCCCCGAGGGGATAAGATGCAGCGCGTACTGATCTTCCCCGATAACGATAGTATGCCCCGCGTTGGCGCCCCCGGAAAACCGGACGATTATCTGGGCCTCGCCGGCCAGATAATCCACAATCTTCCCCTTCCCTTCGTCACCCCACTGGGCGCCGATAACTACAACGTTCATTCACTCCCCCTCTCCGGGCGACGGACTAGCTTTGGAAGCAGTATAGCAAGAAAGCGGTATTTGGGCATTTCGCAAACCGGAAATTCCGGAGGCAAAACCCCCGGCGCCTATGGAGCGGGCGCCGGGAAGGCTGTTCCCCTGTCGGGCAAACTATTTCTTGATATTGTAGAACGCCCCGCTGCCCGCGTACCTGGCTATGCCCTCAAGCTCGTCCTCGATGCGCATAAGCTGGTTGTACTTGCAGATACGGTCGGTGCGGCTCATGGAACCGGTTTTGATCTGGCCGGTTTCAAGGGCGACTACCAGGTCGGCGATAAAGCTGTCTTCGGTTTCGCCCGAACGGTGCGACACTACCGCCGTATAGCCCGCTTTTTTGGCCATCTCGACCGCCTCGTAGGTCTCGGTCACGGTGCCTATCTGGTTCACCTTGATCAGGATCGAGTTGCAGGCCCCCATGCCGATGCCCTTTGAAAGCCGGGCGGTATTGGTGACAAAGAAATCGTCGCCGACAATCTGGATTTTGGAGCCGAGCTGTTTGGTCAGCGCCACATAGCCGTCCCAGTCGTCCTGATCGAGCGGGTCCTCGATGGAAATAATCGGATACTTGCCCACCCACTTGGTGTAGATGTCGATCATTTCCTGGGCGGTGAAGAGCTTGTCCGGATTGGACTTCCAGAATTTATAGCCCTTCTTGCCGCCTTCGCCGTAAAGCTCGCTGCTCGCGCAGTCCAGGGCGATGCCGAACTGCTCGCCGGGCTTATAGCCCGCCTTTTCAATGGCCTTCATGATAAAGTCCAGGGCTTCCTCGTTCCCGATATCCGGGGCGAAACCGCCTTCGTCGCCGACCGAGGTATTCTTGCCCGCGTCGTGGAGCAATTTTTTCAGGTTGTGGAACACTTCCGCGGTCCATCGCAACGCCTCCCGTATGGACTCGGCCCCGACGGGCATGACCATGAATTCCTGGAAGTCGATCTTGTTGTCCGAATGCTTGCCCCCGTTGATGATGTTCGCCATCGGCACGGGGAGAAGGCTTGCGTGGAAGGAGCCGAGGTGCCTGTAAAGGGGGATTTCCAGGAAATTCGCCGCCGCGCGGGCCGCAGCCATGGACACGCCCAGAATTGCGTTGGCGCCCAGCTTCCCCTTGTTCTCGGTCCCGTCCAGTTCTATCATGGTCCGGTCTATGTCCACCTGGTTCAGGACATCCAGACCCTCGATCTCCGGCGCGATGATGTCGTTTACATTCGCCACCGCCTTCTGCACGCCCTTGCCCAGATAGCGCCCCTTGTCCCCGTCCCGGAGTTCCACCGCCTCATAATCGCCGGTAGACGCCCCGGAAGGGACCGCCGCACGGCCCATGGACCCGTCTTCCAGGACTATATCGACCTCGACCGTAGGATTCCCCCGGGAATCGAGTATCTCCCGCGCCTCCACATATTCAATAACACTCATAAGTCCTCCATGAAATAAAAAATTTCGGTACGATTATATAACCATTTTCGTTTTTTGGGGGGCCTAAGTCAATAGTTCGGCCGGACGCCGGGGCGGATCAGCCGCACTCGGCAGACGCCGGGCATATTCGGGGAAAGGCCGGGGCCCGTATCAGGCGTCCCAGACAGGGGCAAAGTCTACCCTAAGGCCCGGCAGCACGGAAACATCCAGGGCCCCGGCACCGGCGTGAACCGTAGAAATATAATGCCCCGCGTCTTCCCCCAGGATATGTACCTGGACTGTCCGCGTCTCCGGGACAATGACCCAGTATTCCCGCACCCCCGCGGCAAGGTACTGGTTGAACTTTAACAGCAGGATACTGTTGGTATTCGAAGGGGAAAAAATCTCAATGACCAGATCCGGCGCGCCCCGGCAGGATCTATTGTCTTCCAGCTTTGCCTTATCGCAGACTACCAGCAGATCCGGCTGGACAACGGTATTGTCGCCGCCGTCTTCCCTGGGGAAAAGCCGTACATCCAGCGGGGCCGCAAAGACCTCGCAGGGCTTGCCTTTGAGGAAATTCCCGAACTGAACCAGCAATTCCCTGCTTATGGTTTGGTGCCGCACCGAGGGAGAGGACATCATATAGGCCTCCCCATCGATGAGTTCATAACGCTTGTCCGTCTCCCAGCCAAGGTAATCGGCGTAGGTATAGGAGTTATTTCCCGCGTCAAGTCCGCGCGCGCTTGACATATCAGCCTCTCTTCCAAATATAAGCGGAAACGGTAAACAAAGAGAATCGCACGGGCGGGAAGGCCGGGGCGCGTCCGCCCGCCGGTATCAGACCCTTATGATATAGTCCGCCTTTCTCGGCGCGGGCTGGGGGGCGGGGCCTTCCGGGTAGCCCAGGATGCAGAAACCTACCCCGCGGTAATCCCCCTTGAGGCCCCATTTTTCCAGGAACGCCTTCCCGTCCGGGCTTTCGAAAACCTGCCTGGCCCGGTGGATCCAGCAGGCCCCCACGCCGATGGCGCTTGCGGCGATCTGGAGGTTCCCCAGGACCAGGGCCCCGTCTTCCACAGGGGTGGGCTTGCTCTGGTCAACCAAAACCGCCAGCACCAGAGGCGCGCCGTAAAAGGGCTTTGCCTTGGGGTTCTCAAGCACCTCGGCGTTGAGTTCCTCAAGTTTGTCCCGGACGGCCTTGTCCTTCACCACCACGATTACCGCAGACTGCTTGTTGGCCCCGCTGGGCGCGTAGGTCCCGGCTTCCAGGATGGCGTCCAGATCTTCATCCCTGACAGGATCGCTTTTGAAAGCGCGGATGCTCCGCCTGTTTTTAAGATCTTCCAGCGTAGTCTTTGCCATAAAACCCTCCTCACAATTCCAAATCGCGGCTATTCGCCTTTCCCACCGCGTATTCGGCGAAATCGGCGATCTTCATGGGCGGAAGCTGCTTCCCGTCCCTCAGCCTGGCGGACACCGTCCCTTCGCCGGCTTCCTTCTCGCCCACCACCAGCATATAGGGAATCTTCCGGTTCTGGCAATCCCGGATCTTCGCGCCAAGCCGGCCGTCGCCCAGCTCAGCCGAAACCCTGAGATCCCGGGCCCTGAGTTCCGCCGCCGTTTTCCCGGCGTAGTCGTTGAAGCCTTCAGCCACGGGAATGACCGCGATCTGTTCCGGGGCCAGCCATACGGGGAAAGCCCCGCCGAAGTGCTCGATGAGCACGCCGAAGAAGCGTTCCAGGGAGCCGAGCAGCGCCCGGTGGACCATGTAGGGCCGTTTCTGCCTGCCGTCGGCATCGATATAGCTCATGTCGAAGCGCTCCGGCTCGTTAAAATCAAACTGGATGGTCGTCATCTGCCATTCGCGGCCCAGCGCGTCCTTTATCTTTAAGTCGATCTTCGGCCCGTAGAAGGCGCCCCCCCCCTCGTCTGTCTCGTATTCCAGCCCTTCGGCGGTTACGGCCTTGCGCAGCGATTCCAGGGCCTGTTCCCAGCGGCTTTCCTCGCCAACGGATTCGGCGGGCTTTGTCGCAAGATAGGCTTTAATGTCCGTAAAGCCAAAGACCTTCCATAAATTTAGGCTGAAGCGCAGGGTTTCCAGAATTTCACCCTCGATCTGATCGGGCGTGCAGATGATATGCGCGTCGTCCTGGGTAAAGCCCCGCACCCGCAGGAGGCCGTGGAGCACGCCGCTGCGCTCGTAGCGGTACACGGTCCCCAGCTCGGCCCAGCGCAGGGGAAGCTCCCGGTAACTGCGGCCCCTGTTTTTGTAGATCAAGATATGAAAGGGGCAGTTCATGGGCTTGATGATGTAGTCCTGCTTGTCGATCTGCATGGGCGAATACATATTGTCCTTGTAGAAGCCAAGGTGCCCTGATGTTTCCCAGAGCCAGGACTTTCCGATGTGCGGCGTGTAAAGGATTTCGTAGCCGTTGCGGTAGTGTTCCTTGCGCCAGAAGTCTTCAATGGCTACCCGCATCCTGCCGCCGTTGGGGTGCCAGTAGATAAGCCCGGCGCCGGCTTCCTCGTGGACCGAGTAGAGGTCCATCTCCTTCCCCACCCGGCGGTGGTCCCGTTTTTCCACCTCCTCCAGAAAGGCCAGGTGGGCCTTCAGGTCCTTCGGCGTTTCCCAGGCCGTGCCGTAGATCCGCGTGAGCATGGGCCGCTTCTCGTCCCCCCGCCAGTAGGCCCCGGCGATCGACATAAGCTTGAACGCGCCGCGGTGAATCTCGCGGGTATTGGCCACGTGCGGGCCCCGGCAGAGATCCGCCCACAGGGCGGCGCCCCCGGAGTCCCGGTTCTCGTAGACGGTGATGGCCGCCTCCGGGGGAAGCTCGTTGATAAGCTCGGTTTTGAAAGGCTCGCCCGCGAAACGCCCCAGCGCGTCTTCCCGGCTTAATTCGGTCCGGACAAAGTCCTGCTTTGTCTCGATGATCTTCTTCATTTCCGCCTCGACCGCGGCAAGGTCCTCGGGCGTTATGGGCCCGGGCAGGAGGAAATCGTAATAGAAGCCGTTCTCAATGGACGGGCCTATGGCGGTTTTGGTTCCCGGGAAGAGCCGGGTTACCGCCTGGGCCATGATATGGCTTACCGAATGGCGGATAATTTCAAGTTTTTCGTTTTTCGCTTCGGACATAAACACCCCGCCCGATAAGAATGGGGCTTTTCGGGGGCATAGTCAAGAGCG
>JAIRRR010000140.1 GCA_031255875.1 Treponema sp. | reverse complement strand
GATTCCGCAGCAAGTAATATCCCCGGCATTCAGGCCACTTTTTTTGATTGCCTGTTGCATACAGTTTTTTAGCTGGGCCAGGATAAAATCCTCCTGGCCGGAAAAATCTATTTTCAGTTCATAATCTCCCAAGATTTTTCCGCCTAAGTTGGCAACCATGCTGTATGCGTATTCAGAAACTGTCACGACAAGAAAATACCGGGCATCCTGATTGATACTCAACATGGCGGGTTTGCGCCCTCCGTTTGAATTTCCCTTTCCGATTTCATTGACCAGGCCATCTTGGATAAATTCCTCAACAATGCGCATCACGGTCGGCATGGCCAGCTTTACACGTTTGGAAATTTCTATTCTCGAAATTTGTTTTTCCTGGAAAATTGTATCCAAAACATTTTTTTTGTTAATGTATCTAATCAATTCATGATTGCCGACTAACAATTTTCGTTCATGTCTCAAAACAATCTCCGGCTCAGACTATACATCCCGGACTATGCCCATTACCAGTTTCTCCCAGCGGTCAAGGTAATCCAGGTGGTACCCGATGGTGCTCACGTCCTTCTGGATGACCTCCAGCGGCGTCTCGTTCGCCCGGCACGCCGCAACCGCGTTCCGCACCGTCCGGGCCATGTTCTCGCTGTCGAACTCTATCGCCAGGAACGCGGGGTTCGGCTTGAGCGACAGCACGTAGTCACCGTGTATGTTCTCCGCGCCTTTCGCCACGTCGGCCCAGGGGCTCATCGATATTTTCCGCACGTTCTTCAGTTTCCTCACGATGTCTATCTTGTTGTGCAGCGGCTCGCAGCATCCGTAGTAGAGCAGCCCGAAACGCTCGTACAGCGGCCGCACCAGCTCGATCTCGTATTCCTCGTGCATGGCCGGCGACATCGTCGCGAATACCTGGGCCATACCGAACGCCCAGACGTTCTTCGCCGTGGGCGCGGCCTGCCCCGCCTCCAGGGGCGGCAGATCCTTCGTATACGCCCCGGTGCAGTGGACGTACTGCATCTCGGGGTCCAGGAGGCCCAGCCGCTCGCACTGGTCCAGGGTCGACATGGCGCCATAAAACGGCTCGTTGTGACTTTAAGGTTGCGCGATGTGACATTTCCCGGACGGGCCCGCGTCACCGGCTGCGGAGCTGGCGTATGCAGTCTATGCCCACGGCGACAATGATAACCAGGCCGATAATGACCATTTGATAATAAGACGAAACGCCCAGCAGATTCATGCCGTTGCGTATGCACTGCATTACAAGCACCCCGATAAGGGTGCCCCAGATATTGCCCCGCCCGCCGGACATGGAGATGCCGCCTATGGCCGCCGCCGCGATGGCGTCGGTTTCGGAGCCGCTGGCTACCAGGGCTGTGGTGCCGTTCATTCTTCCGGCGATGATGATGCCCGCCACGCCGCAGAGGAGGCCGCTCAGGGTGTAGATGGCGCACTTGGTAAGTTTGACGTTAATTCCCGAAAGCCGGGACGCCGTGACATTCCCGCCTATGGAGTAAGTGTACAGCCCGAAGCGGGTATGCTTGAACAGGAACCACGAGATGATGTAGAGCGCCAGCACCACAAGGACGGCTACCGGGACTATGCCGATGTATCTCTGGCCCAGAAAATTTATGCTGTCCGGAAGGCCGTAAATGGCCGCCGCGTTGGTCCATTCATAGGCGAGCCCCCGGAAGATAGTCATGGTGCCCAGGGTTACCACGAAAGGCGGCATATTGATGAGCGACACCAGAAGCCCGTTCATAAGGCCGGCCGTGAGGCCGAAGCCGAGGCAGATGAAAATGCCCGCCGCGCCGGGGAAGCCCATTTTGACCACGAACTGCCCCATCATGGACGACGAGAGGGCGACCACGGCGCCTACCGAAAGATCGATGCCCCCGGAAATGATGACAAAGGTTTCGCAGATCGCGAGGATGCCTATAATCGACGCCTGGAGGCAGATATTGATAAGGTTTTTTGCCGAAAAGAAATTCCTGGACACAATGCCCAATACGATGATCATCAGGAGCAGGGCCGCCGCGGCGGTAAGCTGGCTTGAATTATTCCCGATAAAGGTTTGCAGTTTTTTCCTGTTTTCCATTATATGCCTCCCGCCGCAAGGCGCAGAATTTTTTCCTGTGTCGCTTCCTGCCTGGTCAGTTCCCCGGAGATTTCGCCCTCGTGCATAACCAGTATGCGGTCGGACATGGCCAGCAGTTCCGGCAGCTCGGAGGAAATCATGATGATGCCGGCGCCTTCCCGGACCATGTTGTTCATAAGCTGGTAAACTTCGACCTTGGCGCCGACATCGATGCCCCTGGTGGGCTCGTCAAATATGATGATGCGGCTGCCCACGGCGAGCCACTTGGCCAGGACAACTTTTTGCTGATTCCCCCCCGAAAGGTTCTGGACATACTGGTGAATGGACGGCGTGACTATACGCAGCTTCTTTACCAGGGTTTCGGGCACCGTGGCCCGGCGCTTCCTGCTGAGAATCCCGAAGCGGCTCATCTTGTCGGCGCAGGCCATGATCACGTTGTTCATGACGCTCATGCCGAGGTTAAGCCCTTCGGCTTTGCGGTCTTCCGGGGCAAGGCCGATGCCGAATTTGATGGCGTCCCTGGGCCGGCGTATGGACGCCTCCTTCCCAAAGACGAAGACCCGCTTCGTGTCGGCCCTGTCGAACCCGAAGACGGCCTTTGCCATTTCGGTCCTGCCCGCGCCCACCAGGCCGCCTATGCCGAGTATTTCCCCGGCGTGAAGGGCCAGGCTGATATTTTTCAGCGCCCCCGCGCGGGAGAGGTTTTCGACCCTTAGAATCTCTTCCCCGATAGGCACTTCTTCCTTGGGGAATTTGTTGGCGATTTCCCGCCCGACCATCAGCCTGACCAACTGGTCAATGTCCACATGGCCGTTTTCCACCGGCAGGGTATCCACATAGGCGCCGTCCCGCATGATGGTAACTTCGTCGCCGATACGCCCTATCTCGTCAAGCCGGTGGCTGATAAACACAATCGCCACTCCCCGGGCTTTGAGGATGTTCACTGTTTCGAACAGGCGCTCGATTTCCTGCCCGGTCAGCACCGCCGTAGGCTCGTCCAGGATGAGGATCTTGCAGTCCGTGGAGATGGCCTTGGTAATTTCCACCATCTGCTGGGCGGCAACGCCCAGGTTCCGTACCAGCGTATGGGGATCGATTTTAGCGCCGATTTTGCCGAGGTATTCCGCGCTCTTGCTGTACATGGCGCGGCTGTTCATTATAAAGGGGCCGCCGACAGTCAGCTCTTTGCCGAGGAAGACATTTTTCGCCACGTCCAGATCGTTTATAAGGTTGAATTCCTGGTAGACTACGCTGATGCCCATCTGCCGGGCGTGGATGGGGTTGTCCAGCTTTACCGGCTTTCCCTCCAGGAGAATTTCCCCCTCGTCAGGCACGTAGGCCCCGGTAATGGTCTTGATCAGGGTGGACTTCCCGGCCCCGTTTTCCCCGAGCAATACATGGACCCTGCCCTTCCTGAGTGTCAGCCTGGCCTTGTCCAGGGCCAGCACGCCGGGGAACCGTTTGGTGATGTCCCGCATTTCAAGGATAATATCGTTGTCCGGCATATTATATCATCAATATTGCTGAGTTTGTTTCAAAACCCTGCCGGCGCAAACCTTAAACTGAAGTTTTGGACCGGCCTCTGCTGCATAAAAAAGCCCGGTGGCTGTTCAGTCGCCCCGCAGGGGTGGCGAAAACCGGCGGAATAAAGAGGCCCGGCCCGGAAAGGCTTTAGCCTCCAATAAACCGATTGGGAGCGAAAGGGCTTCCCCTGCGCCCAGGCAGGAAAGGCTCCTCGCCCCCTTTGTAAAACACCGGAGAACAGGAAAAGCTCCGGAATCGCGCCGCGACTGAATAGCTGCAAAGCCTGTATCCTGACGCTGCTGGGGCGGGATACAGGCTAAGGCCGGCCTACCTGTAGTTCGTGTCTTTATAGGCTTTGGCGTTGGCGCCGGTGACCATCTCGTAACCTGAGTCGACGGTCTGCTGAACCGTCTTGCCGTTCAGGGCGTCCACGGTAGTCTGCACCGCCAGCTTGCCCATATTCACGGGATTCTGGGCCACCGACGCCTTGAAGATGGGATCGCCGGCGATCATGAGATCGCAGGCGGCTTCGTAGGCGTCGTGCCCTACCACCATTATGTCCGTGCGGCCGGCCTGTTTAAGGGCCTGGTAAGCCGCCAGGGCGCCGCCGTCCCACGCGGCGAACACGGCGTTAAAGTCCACATTGCCGTTCAGCAGGTCTTCGATGCCCCTGAGGGCGACATCGTCCACCCAGTCGGCGGCGATGGAATTGACCACCCGGGCCGAGGCGTTGGCCGCGCCAAGGGCGCTGACAAACCCTTCCTTGCGGTCCTTGCCCGTCCCCTGGGCCACGATGCCGTCGATGGTGACGACCTTCGCGTTGGCGCCCAGCGCGTCGGCAATGTACTTGGCGGCGGCGCCTGAGGAAACCAGGTTATTGGTGGATACCGTGGCGGTAATGGGAACCCCGGTAACGCCGTTATCGATGGCGATTACGGGCTTGCCCGCATCCATAAACTTTTTGACTGCGGGGCCGACGCCCACGTCATCGGCCGGGGCCACGATAAGGGCGTCCACGTCCTGGACAAAGAAGTCCTCGATGACGGAGATCTGCCCGGCGGCGTCGTTTTCCTTGGCAGGGCCGAGTTCCCTGACCGTTACGCCGGCTTCCCGGGCCGCCGCCTGGATCGACGCGTTAAGCTGCACCCAGAAGGGCGTTGTCGAGGATTTGGACGCATAGCCGATGGTAAAGCTGCCGCTGCCGGCCTGCCTGGAGCCTCCGGCGAAAAGTCCCGTAACGGTTATTGCGAGAACCGCGACAAGGCATAGGATTTTTTTCATTTTGATCTCTCCTTAAAAAACAATTACACACAGAAGAAAAAACTATTCCCGCGGGCCTATACGACGCATAGGAGCTTCCCGCACCAGAGAATTGTAAGCCCGATTTTTCCCCAATGAAACGGTTTGTTGTGACTTTAAGGTTGCAAGATGTGACATTTCTCGGGCCGGGCCGGCACGGCTCCCCGGAAAACCGGGAGAGGGCCGGGAAATTGTATTTTTCCCCGGAACCGGCTATCATGACGCTATGGGTGCGAACCGGCAGTACAAGGACAGCGTTTTCTCTTTGCTCTTCAGCGATCCCGATACCCTGCGCGAGCTCTATTCCGCTTTATCGGGCGTTAGCCTGGACCCCGCTGTCCCCATCACCATAAACACCCTGGAAAATGTCCTCTATATGGACCGGATCAACGATATTTCTTTCGCTGTTGCCGACAAAATTGTGATTGTGCTGGAGCATCAAAGTACCATTAACCCCAACATGCCCCTGCGTATCCTCATGTACATTGCCGCAATCTACGAGAAATTTATCGTTGAAAAGGGGTCGTCTGCCGTTTACACGCGGAAACTGCTCAGGCTTCCCCGGCCCGAATTTATCGTGCTGTACAACGGGAAGGCGCCCTTGCCGGAAAAGATGGTGTTGAAGCTTTCCGATTCTTTCGCAGGGGCCGGGGAGGCGGGAAGGCCGGCGGATCTGGAATTGGCAGTGACGCTGTACAATATCAACCGCGGATACAACGAGGGCCTGGTACGGAAATGCCGTGTTCTCGAAGGCTATAGCATATTTGTGGGCAAGGTTCGGGAATATGAAGCCGCGGGGCTTTCCCTTGAAGAAGCGGTAGGCGAGGCGGTAGAATGGTGTATAGGCAACGGCATATTACAGAACTTTTTGAGAATCCATGCAACGGAGGTAAAAAACATGCTGACGGCGGAGTGGAAGTTTGAAGACGCCCTCGTCGTGGAACGCGAGGAAGGCCGGGAAGAGGGCCGGGAAAAGGACGTGAAACTGCTGAAAATATACGGCATGAATCCGGGGCAGATAGCTGCGGCCCTTAGGCTGCCTCTGGACAAGGTTCTGCGCTATCTGGAGGACGATGCGGCGGAGCGGGCTTAGTCCGGCCCGAAGTTCTTGCTCATCCTTACTTTTTCGGCTGCGAAGCTCCGGTTGGATTCGAGTTTGCGGCGGAAAAAAAGTAAATACAGCGGCGCTTTTCCGATAATAGAAGTATGCTGCGTCTTTTTGCGTTTGTGTTTTGTGTCCTCTTGCTTGGTTGTTCAGGCGGGAAGAATAGCGGGCCGTCTCCTGAAGATTCAGGCGGTCCGGGCCGGGAAGTTCTTCACCCTGATTTTATTATTGAGGCGGGGAGGTATCCTCTTTGGTTTGAATTTTCAGGCGAGGGGCTTACAGCCATTTCCGATCCCGGGGAGGCTTCCCTGACGCCTTTTAAGCCATGGCCTCTGGCCCGTCATGTTTTGGATATTCTGGAGCGCGGCGGAGAACTGACGATTGTTATCAACCGGGAAGGGTTTATTGTTGTTTCTCCGGCGTCGCGTCTGGCTCCGGAGATCTTGCGGGCGGCGGGGTCTTTGTCCGGCTCCGGGGAGGCTCTTGCCGTTTACCGCTGCGCGGATCCTGAGTTTTGGGGTTTCTACACAACCGCGGCGGCCTTTGTGTATCAGGGAAGTCCGGCGGCCCTGCTCTACCGGGATGATTTTTTTGCCGAAAACGCCGTTCCGGCTCCACAGCCGCGTATATGGACGCCGGATACCGGTTCTCACCGTCCCGTGCCTCTGGCCGTTCCCGCGCTGGACGCTCTGTCTCCTTCCGAAGGCTGGGACATTGACGCCATGAGCCGGGGAGATGACGGGTACTGGTACTTCAGGGCGGTAAGGAGATCCTCTTCCCGGCCCCTGATTCAGTTTTACAGATCGAAGGATCTGGAGGCCGGGGCGGAGGCCGCCTCTCAGGCGGAATTCCAGGCTTCCTTTACATATAAAGACAAAAACAGCGCCCTTGATCCCGGTTTGCCGCCTCTTCCCGCCGGCTTTGTCTATACGGCGCAGGCTGTGATCGGCGGAGTAACGGTTGCGGCCTGGGAAGAACAGGAGGGTTTCAATATCGGAGCCGCCGGTCTGATGGTGGCGCTGCCCGGGCGCTGACGCTAAATTCGATCGCAAAAAGCCGCAAAGAGGAATTTACCACGGACATCTGGAATCTTCGGTTCCTTGGACGATACGGACGGAAGAGGAAGAGGGATTAACCGCTAACCACACTAACCACACGAACGGAAGAAGAAGAGATTTTCAACCAAAAGT
>JAIRRR010000240.1 GCA_031255875.1 Treponema sp. | reverse complement strand
ACGCCGCCCCAAAAGGCGAGCTTGTCCCCGTAGAGGCGTTTCGCGGCCTCGATATCGTATATTTCCGGCTGGAAGGTCTGGTAGCAGTCAAGCCCTATTTCGACAAGATCGGCGAGGATGTCACTGCAGTCGCCGCAGGAATGCTGGATGACGTACTTGCCCTTTGCCTTGACCCGCTGGTAGAGCCGGGCCATGCGGGGCTTTATAAAACGCCGCCACTTTTCCGGCCCCATGATAAGGCCCTTCTGCTGGCCCCAGTCGTCCCCGAAATAAATGCCGTCCACGTCGTATTCCAGGGCGATATCAACCAGGGCGGTATAGTAATCGCATATACGGTCAAACAATGCTTCCAGTTCGCCGGGACAGCTTATCATGGATGTCAGCACGTTCTCCATGCCCATGAGACTCCAGCAGCGTTCGAACATGCAGAAGCCGAAACCCATAAAGGTGAAGCGGTCCCCCCGGGCCGCCAAAAGGTTTTCGATGTCCCGGCGGAGCCGGGGGATGTCCGGGTTTGGAAACTGGTAGCTGTCTTCCTCCAGGTCCTTGATCTGGGGGTCCTCCACCACGCCTATATCCTTGTCCACCCGGCGGTTCCACACTACGCCGAATTCGTCCTTAAAGTGATCCGGCCTGTCCGGCATTTCCGTGGGCCAGCCCCAGTACTGGGCATAGTTCAGATAGGAGCCGACGCTCTCTTCCACTTCGGCCGCGCTTTTGCCCGTGGCCCGGACCATTCTTTCCAGCGACTGGCCGGTAAACTCGATATGATAGGGGATGGGCCGGGTCTCTTCGTGGTTCAGAGCCGCGTAAACGCTGTCTCTCCGGTTCATCTTGTTCCTCCGCTCAATAATATCCTTGGCATCTATTCAGTTACCGGTGCGGGGGGTAGCGGAGAAGCGTTTTTGCCGTAAATTTGGGGGCAAAAACCTTCGGAGCGCAGGGGGGCCGAACAGGGCTTGCGTCCGCCCGGCATTGCCCGTATGGTAACAGGCCCCCCGACTGAATAATGATACTTTATTTTGCGCTTGCCTGGGGAATCCGGAATAGTGTATAATGTTCAATAATTAGAAAAATCGTTCAATTATTGGTTATTTTTAGAGGGGCTGGCCTGTTATGGATGTGATCTGGAAACAGGGCCGGATGCGGAATCTGCTGCAGAGTTTTTTTATGCTGGCGAAGGTCCGCGTCGGTTTTTTCGATCTCGAGGGGAACGAGATACTGGCCTTTCCCCCGGAAAGGTCCGATTACTGTAGTATTATCCGCAACAACCCCGGGGGCGACAGCGCGTGCAGGCGCTGCGACCGGGACGCTATCCGGAAGGCCGGCCGCTACAACGGGCCGTATATCTACCAGTGCCACGCCTGCCTTACCGAGGCGCTGGCCCCTATTTCCTCGGAGAAGGGGCGGATCGCGTACCTTATGATAGGCCAGGTGCGGCAGTCGGGGGACCAGGGCGGGCGCCGCTGGAACGAGATACGCCGGGAGCTCGGGCGTATCTGCTCCGACATGGACGGGCTGAAATCCGCCTATTCCAATCTGGCGGTAATGGAGATAAGCGAGATCCGCGCTTGCGCGGATATTCTGCAAGCCCTGGCGAACTATGTCTGGCTGGACAACTATATCCGCATCCAGAACGAACCCCTGTCCTCCAGGGTGAAGGCCTATATCGCCGACAATATTTCGGGCGACCTGTCCCTTGCCGCGCTTGTCCGGCAATTCGGCGTCGGGAAAACCACCCTTTGCGGCGCGGTGAAGCGGGACTACCGGCTGACCGTGAACCAGCTGATCCGGAGCGTCAGGGTGGAGCGTGCCGAACAGCTGCTCCAGTCCGGCAAGCAGTCGATTGCGCGGATCGCGGAGGCGGTGGGGATCGAGGACTACAATTACTTTTCCAAGGTGTTCAGGGAGGAGACCGGCATCGCGCCCTCGGTGTTCCGCAGGCTTTGCGAGAAGGAGGCGCAGTACACCGGGTAGCGGGGGAAGGGCGTGAAAGGCGGGGCTCCGCGCCGGCGCATGGCAGCCCGTTGGGCTTCGCGCATAAACCCTATGTTCCTTCCCTTTTTCCTCTAAGCAACAATCTGCTAGAAGACCCCCAGCTCGTTGAGGCGGGTCAATTCCAGGCGGATGGGCAGGTTTTCGCCGTCCAGGGAAAGGCCCTGCTCCAGGGCGGCCCGGGCTTCCCGGTCCCGGCCAAGCGCCTGCAGGCAGCCGGCGGCGCGGTACCAGATACGGGCCGCGTCGGCGCCGCCCGCCAGGGAGGCGGCGGCTTGGTAGTAGCCCAGGGCTTCCCCGAAAGAGCGGGCGGCCTCCCGGATCCGGCCGAGGTTGGCAAGGACAGGCCAGAAACTGCCGCCGCCCCTGTCCCCGGCGGTTTCCGCCAGGTTTTCCGCCTCCGCCCGCCCCCCGTCCCGGCCGTAGGCTTCCGCTACGGCAAGAAGCAGGGCCTCGGCCCGGGCGAAATCGTTCCTCCGGAGCAGGTCCAGGGCGCGGTAGAAGTCCAGCCAGAGGCCGCCGGTGCCGTTCTTTTCCGCCAGGCGGATAAGCCGGGCGCTTTCCCCGTATTGTTTCTGAAAGCCAAAGTAATAGCAGCCCCAGCGGTAGAGCATGGCGGCCTCCGGCAGGGCCTGGCTGCGGTTGATCAGGAACCAGGTTTCGGGGATCATCTTTTCCGGCGGCCATTCTTCCCTGCGGCGTTTCAGCATTTCCAGACCGATCAGGGGTTCGGCCCGGATCGCCCCGCTGTCGCCGAGCAGGGCCAGGGCCTGGTCCGCCGGGAGATGCCTGCTGTAACGGACAAGGGCGTGGCGATGACCGGGATCAACCGAAAGCGCCCGCAGGACAAGCCTGAGCTCCTCCTCCGGCGTTTCTGCGGCGGCGGCCAGGTTGTAGAAGCTGCGGATCAGGAGCTCGGGCGGGGTTACGAGAAAGCC
>JAIRRR010000234.1 GCA_031255875.1 Treponema sp. | reverse complement strand
TATCAATTCAAGCTTAAGCGCCCTCAGGCGCTCGGTGACCGACACCTTGTAGATATGGGGGTTGAGGATGCGCTTATAGCTGTCATCCAGGGTCGCAAGATCGCTTTTAACGAGCTTCCTCACTTCCTCAAGCGGCGGGTGGGGCATAAGCAGCTCGCCGTCCCGCAGCCGCAGGCGGAGCAGCGGCTCGGCCTTCCCCTCCAGGGTGTAGTAGAAATGCCGGTAATCTGCCGAAGGGTGCCAAAAAGCGTAACGGGCGTTCTTCTCAAGGGCTTCCCCGTCCGGGGCCATGATGTCCGCGACCGCAAGGCCGCCGGCGTCGCAGATACGCCATACCTGCTTTACCCCCGGCGTGGTGGTTTTCTCCGGGTTGTCGGAGAATTTAATCGTCGGGACAAGCTGCCCCGCGCCGCCCCCTTTCGCGACCAGTTTATACACCCCGGTAAAGGCCGCGTCATCCCCGCCGGTAACCATCCGGGTGCCCACGCCCCAGCTGTTGACGGGCGCACCGGCGTCGGTAAGTGTCTGGACGATCCATTCATCCAGATCGTTGGAAACGGCGATTGTGGCGTCCCGCAGTCCCGCGCTGTCGAGCATTTTCCGGACCTGCACGGAAAGGTAGTGTATATCGCCCGAATCGAGGCGCACCCCGAACTTTTTCCCCCGGGCGGCAAGTTTCTTCCCGGCTTTTATGGCGCTGCGGATCCCGCTTTTCAGCGTATCGTAGGTGTCTATAAGGAAGATCGTCTTGTCGGGGTAAAGCTCGGCATAGGTGTCAAAGGCGTCCTCCTCGCTGGGGAAGGCCATTACCCAGGAATGGGCCATGGTCCCGAGCACCGGGATGCCGTAGGCCTTTCCCGCAAGCACATTGCTGGTCCCGTCGGCCCCGCCGATAAAGGCCGCCCGCGAGGCGGACATGGCCCCGTCGAATCCCTGGGCGCGGCGCAGGCCGAACTCCATCACCGTGCCTTTGCCGGCGGCAAGCCATACCCGCGCGGTTTTGGTAGCGATAAGGCTCTGAAAGTTGATGATGTTGAGGAGCATCCCCTCGAGTATCTGGCATTCGATAAGCCCCCCGTCAACGCGGACCAAGGGCTCGTGGGGGAATACGATCCGGCCCTCGTCCATGGCGTAGATGGAGCCGGTAAAACGGAATCCCTTTAAGTAATCGAGAAAGGCGTCTTCGAACATATTGAGCGAGCGGAGATAGGAGATATCCTCCGGGGAAAAAGAAAAACGGCGTATCGTTTCGAGCAGCGGCTCCAGCCCGGCGAATACGGAGAAGCCCCCGTTGAAAGGCTGCCGGCGGAAGAACATTTCAAAGATCGAGCGGCAGGCCATCCCCATTTTCCAGTAGCCCTGGGCCATGGTGAGGGAGTAGAAATCGGTAAACAAGGCGGACTGGTTTTCCATAAGGACCCCTGATTTGCGCGTATCCTTCAATATTAATCCAAAGCGTCCGGCGGCACCACCCCGCGCATTGCCCTAACGCAGTACGGCTTTTAGGACGACAGGGTTATGATCCGAGTAAAGGAACTGCGCGTCCTCGGTTTTGACACCGGTAATTTCCACATTGGGCGAAACCAGGAAACCGTCGATTGCGTAGACCTGGGCGGCCGCATAGTCCCCCGGATAAGGCTCGTTGAGAAGGCGGCTCGAGGGGACATCGGGATCGAAGGCAAAGCGCCACAGCGGCTCAAGATCGGCCTCCGAAAGAGTGCCGGGCTTAAAGTAGCCGGTGTCTTTGAGCGCGTACATTTTTTCGTCGATACCCGGAAAATTCTGGTTAAAGTCCCCCCCGGCAATAACGTAATTGCCCTGCCGGTATTCATGGTATAGCAGCTCCATCAATTCCCCGGTCTGGGTTTCCCGCCCGCCGCCGTCGTCGTAAGCCTCCAGGTGGAGATTGACCAGCACCAGATCCGCATCCGCGCCCTCCACCGGGATTCGTTCCACAAGAAGGCAGCGCTTGAGATTCGCTATCCGTACCGGCCACTCGAAAGGCACCGTAAGGCTCCGGCGTTCCGCCCCGGCATCGGCAAAGCGGCCCATAGTGAGCAGCCCTGAATCGACCGGCCCGATAAAACGGGGGACCGGAAAGGGAACAAAGACGCAGCGGAAATTCGGCGCGTATGCAGCGGTCCCGCCGAAATTTTCAGCAAGGGCCTCCGCCTGGTTGACGTAATAGGAACGGTAGGACCTGTAATCGGCCTCCTGGATCAGGACTGCGTCCGCCCCGGCGGCGGCGATATAATCCCGGATGCCCGCCAGGTTCGCCCTTACGCGGCTTTCCGACTCCGGCCTTACGCGCTTTCCCCCGTCCATGAAAAAATCCTGCCCCGCGTCCAGCGACGCGTAGCCTATATTCCAGGAAACAACGGTCAGCGCCCCGCCCCGCGCCGGTTTTGAAACGCCGTCCCGGCTGATAAAAAGAGCCGCCTCGGTTTCTTCCGGGCGGTATTCGGCGGCGGTGAGGAAAAGGACAAACAGGACGGGCAGGGCTGCAACGGCGCCAAAAACAATGCAGGGTATTTTTATCGCTTTTCTCATTAATACTCTTTACACCGGGGCATTCCCCAAACCCGGCCAATTTTGGAACAGCCCGGCTTTTACATCATTATTGCGGCTTGAGCGGGCAATGTCAATCGTCGCGCAGAGGCTGTTCCAGTCAACCACTACCACCAAAGGTGGTGGCTCGAAGGACGGCCCCTTTTCGGCTAGATTAATTTTGAGGCAACGCGCCCGCTTGACACGGATGCCGGGAACTGGTATGTTGGGGGCAGGAGTTTCTGTGGCAAAAGAAGAAGCTATTGAAGTAGAAGGAGTAGTCCGGGAAGCCCTGCCCAACACC